>NZ_AUEY01000155.1 GCF_000426225.1 Desulforegula conservatrix Mb1Pa | reverse complement strand
ATGATCCTCCATATCACAACATTGGATAACCGGGTTTGCATTAAGCGGGAATTCTAATTGTCGTCAGGGGGGATTTATAACTGTCGTTGATCATACTCTTAACTTTGCAAACAGCTGTGCATCGGTGAATCTTAGCAGGTCTGCCGACACACTAATTTAAAATAGACCGCTACATTGTGAGCGTCTATGGGCAAAGAGAATTATGTCTTTGCCCAATACTTTCCTGTCAGGAAAGTTTACTTTTGGTATCACGATCTGTGATTTTTAATCAACTTTTTTTTAACATTTCAAGATCTTTTTGTCTTGTTCAGGTAGTTAATACACTTATTAAATATCTGTTATTTATAATAAAAAATAGTTGTCATGGATTGATAAGTCCACCATAGAAGACACCTCTTTGTAGCGGCCATAACTCATAAAGGAATTTTATGGCCATAAACACTGCAAGTATTGCAGATGCATCAATAAATACAGGCCCAATCATGAGGCCTTGTTCATTTAAGCCCATAATGTCGGCGGCCGATCAAGCCAAGGCCGACAAAGAAGACTGCGTTCAACAGGGCCCTGAACCGCTTCCGCTTATCAGACCAGCCTTAAGAGAAGCACCGTTCCCTGTAAGCTCTCTTCCTCCCGCCATGAGATCCGCAGCGGAATGTATGAGGGAGATTATCCAGGCTCCAATGGACATGATATGCCATTGCCTGCTTGCTTCTGCTACAGCAGCTATCCAGCCATATGTTGACGTTGAAATTGATGGAAGAAGGAGCCCTACAAGCAATAATTACCTTGCAGTGGGCGAATCCGGAGAGCGAAAATCCGAATGCGACAAAGTGGCAAATAAACCTATCAAGGATTTGATTGAAAAAGAGCAGGAAAAATTCTTTGATGAAGAGCCAGTGCATAGAATAATAAAGTGTGCCTGGCAAAAACGAATAGACAAAGCCATCAAGGATGGCAAGTCTGATCAAGAAATACGTCAACTCCTGAATGAAATTGGGCCAGAGCCTAAACTCATCCTACCCGTCTGGATCATCACAGACCCGACATGCCCAGCAATTGTGAGAGCTTTTTCAGAAGGAAGAACACACCTGATGCTTCAGACGCCTGAAGCGGCGCAGTTTCTCGGTGGATATTCAATGAACAAGGACAATCAGGCATCCACAATCTCAGGCTTGTCTCTTTTTTGGGATGGAGCACCTATAACCAAAAGTACAATTGGTGGTGGATTTGAGCGGTTAAGCAATATAAGGTTTGGGATAAACCTTATGTTCCAGCCTACGTTTATCCCAACGCTTTTTAGCAACCAGACCGCAATTGGTCAGGGCTTCATTGCGAGATGCCTTTGCAGCTCTCCTGAATCCACAATTGGGGAAAGAATTTACGAGTCTAAAAAGGTCTTGACTGATCCGAGGATCAAAGATTTTTATTCCAGGATTAGCGGCATTTTAGAAAGACCACTTCCGCTCCACGAAAAGTCAGGAATGGGGCTTAATCCTCGATGCCTACACTTGACTCCTTCTGCCAAGAAAACCGCTATCGACTTTATCATGCTTATGGAAAAGGGCATGAGAAAAAATGGTGAGCTTTGCGAGATAAAAGACTTTGCAAGCAAAGCGGCAGAACACGCACTCCGCGAAGCTGGTAAAATTAGTTTTTTTGAAAACCCGGATACGGAAGTCGTTTCTCTTGGTGCTTTAGTTTCCGGCATTGAAATAGTTAAATACTATCTCGGCGAGCAGTTGAGGCTCAGAAGTTCAGGAAGCGAAGACCCGGACGTTGCGCTTGCACAAAAAGTATTTGAATGGGGGATGAATACGGAGAACAACGGGAAAATATCCATGTCTGTACTCTATCAGTACGGCCCCTCGAAGGCCCGAACTAAAAAAGATGCAGAACGAATCATCAGGATATTGGAAGATCACAACAGGGCTGTAAGGCTTGAAGCTGGTGCAATCCTCAAAGGCAAGTTCAGGTCTGATGTCTGGGAATTGAGGGGTGCAGCATGAAATTATTTGCAGAACTTGATTTCAGCAACCATATTTTTGGAGAGACCCAAGATCCAGACGAGCGCTCACTTAGTAACAACAAAGAGCCTTCAAGTCTTAACTCTCCATTGTTATCCTGCTCACTTTGCTCTTCCTGGAGCCATTCAAACCCAAGCTATGGGATATGCAGTAACAGCACAGCCAGACAAGGCCGATTCAGAGAGCCGGGTAAACGAGCTTGTAGATTCTTTATGCAAAAGGAGGTTGCATCATGAATATATTGCAACTTCTAATGCAAGACGGCCTTAATCCTGTTCTTTCTGCCAGTACCGATGGAGGTGAGTATTCATCTTCCTGCCCATGATCAACGACAAGGAGATATATCTTTCTGACTGGCTAAAACTCCTGCCAAAGGGATCCAAAAACTTTTTTGATTACCACTCTGCCTCAGCAATAGAAAGCATGGTTGATGGCATGGGCGGAGTCCTAAGAGCAACATAAATAAGTCTGTGAATCATGGACGG
>NZ_AUEY01000154.1 GCF_000426225.1 Desulforegula conservatrix Mb1Pa | reverse complement strand
GAAGGATACTCCTTTATAATAAGAAGATCCAAAACTGACCAGGAAGGAAAAGGCTTTACAGTTCCCATAATAGGCAGGGCCGCAAAAGCTCTGGCTGACTGGCTTGAAATATCTGAAGTGACCGAAGGACAAATATTCAGGAGGCTTTCAAAGTCAGGAAAGGTTCTTAGTGATTTTTCTGACAAGGCCGTCGCAAGGATAGTCAAGAAAAGGGCCGAACTCGCTGGCCTCGATCCTTCCATATTTTCTGGTCATAGCCTGAGATCAGGATTTATCACTGAAGGCGGCAGGCAGGGTAAAAACATAAGCGATATTATGGCAATGTCCGGACACAAGACCGTCGGGGTTGCCATTTCTTATTATCAGGCTGGGAACGCTCTATCTAATCCGGCTGCTGGATTGGCAGGTTAAAATATTGCATTAATATCTCGTTGGAAATGGCAATAAACGCAAACGTGTCCGCTGAGGATCAACAGTAATCAATGCGCCATTTTCCAATTCGACCGACATCTGTCGTATCGCTGTAATAACTTGCCAGCCAATTACATCCGGATTAACATTTTCGGCTCGAATTTGCACTACACTTGGCTTTTCACCGTGTGTTGCGGCGAGAATTGCACTGAAGTCAAGATCATATGTAAGAACTACATAACCATTTATTTTGGCATAAGCCATTATTTCCGTGTCCGGCGCGTTGTTTGCCCCAAGCATAGACCAATGTGCCGAATCAAAACCAGCTTCATTGAGCAATTTAACCCATCGTGGCGACAGATTCATATCAATCAGTATTTTCATGCTTCGACCAATTCTATTTCACGTTCTTCGGCTCGCCATGCAGCATAACGCAATGCCTGCATTATATCCTCGCGCTCTAAATAAGGATAGTCTGCAAGTATATTTTCAATAGATAATCCTGCTCCGATTTGTCCAACTATCATTCCCACTGTAACACGCATGTTGCGAACACACGCCTTGCCTCCCATAATATCAGGCTGTTGTGTAATGCGATCAAATTTTACCATAGATCCTCCTTACAAAATCTACTGTTAGTAGGCATAGCCATTTTTAAGAGATATAATATTATTACATCATAAAGATCTGCCATCTTCAATATTTTCAAACCTATAATTTATACAGCTTAATAATAATAAAAATAGCTCAAAGAATGTCATTTAAAAATATATAATAATAACTATATGGAATTCTATAATAATATACAGCTATTTTTTTATAAAAATACTAAAAAATTTCTTGTAAATCTTTATTTATCAATGATAAAGCTTTTAATTATTTCCTTTCAATATCTTGTAAAATTCCTCTCGTGGAGACATAAATGCCCGGCAAAATAATCAACGTATTTTCTAATAAAGGTGGAGTTGGTAAAACAACAACAACTGTAAATCTTGCTGTTGCCCTGGCAAGATTAGGACATAGAGTCCTTGTTTTTGGAGTTGACTCTCAAGCAGATATTACACGAATTGTTTTAAACGAGGTTGATTGGGATAATGATCTTTCAGATTTACTGAATGACAGGGCTAAAATTGAGGACTGCGTTTATCCTTCATCCTTACAAGCAGGTCTTTTCTGTATCCCGTCATCACCTGAAATTGTTGCCCTTGAGCCTAAGTTAATATCGAAAGGAAGTGAAGCTTTTGGACTTATAAGAGATAAAATAAGAAATTATGCAATCAATCACTTTGATATCACGTTAATAGATAATCCTCCTAATCATGGTGTTTTCGTTATTGGATCAAATTACGCTTCTGATTTTGCCATAGTTCCTATTGTCTCTGGCTCAAAACTGTCAATGATGGGCCTCAATAAAGCTTTTGAATTTATTTCAGATATTCAAAAAATAGGAAATCCAGATCTTAAATTTTTAAAAATGCTGATGCGTCGCACTGAGGGCAGAGGGAGAGAAACAACCCTTGATACTCATTATGCTGAAACTCTAAAAAGTAAATTTCCAGGGTTTTATTTTGATACAATAATTCCAGGGAGTGTTGATTTTAGATATGCAGAAGAACAGTCAGCATCTGTTTTTAATCTAAAGAAAAAACCGAGTAACACGGTTAAAAAGGCTTATATGGCTTTAGCTGATGAGGTTGTTTCTATTCTTGGAATAGCAAAGGCGGTTTAAGATGAAAAAAGAAAAATCTCACAGTGTTTTTGGTGCATATATGGGAGCTGTTGATGAAGTCCATAAAAAAACTAAGCCTAAAAAAAATGTGATTGATATCGATTTCATGGATTCCATTGCAGGCATGATGCAATCATCTCCGTCCTTTTTACATGAGAATAATACAACAGACGACACAGCATACGGTACAACACACGACACAGCACACAACACACGACACAGCACACGGTACAACACACGACACAGCACACGAGATACCAACAAAGTCAACGATTCAGAAGAAATTACAACACACGGTACAACACACGACACAGCACACAGTACAACACACGATTTAGAACAGCAGACGACTCAACACACGAAACAGCAGACGACTCAACACACGAAACAGCAGAC
>NZ_AUEY01000153.1 GCF_000426225.1 Desulforegula conservatrix Mb1Pa | reverse complement strand
CATTGAGATTTCTGACAAAAACAACTGCTCTCTTGGCTAATACAGACAAGTGAGTAAAGATATCTGAAAAATGATATTTTTAGAGGCAGCCTTAATTCTGATTGTTTTTTTCTTTCTGGCATCGTGTAGTAGCCGAGAAATCACAAGTGAATTAGACTATCTTAAAGGTTTACAAAAAAATGATGTGATCATTCTCTCAAAAAATTGCAATTTTATCGATAGTGTGAATACAGCTAATATAGTTCCAATAGAAGGTTATAGAGAATTGTGTGGTGATGAGATAAGGCTTCGGACTGGCATCGTAACAAAGGGAACTAAAATCGAATTCCTTGGTGCATTCGCGGAGTGGGTCTATATGGCTGACACGCACACGCGGGAGTATGGGTTTATTATTGATGGCGATTTTAAAGGCAGAAAAATATTTTTAGGCGACCTATTTAATGCTCAACGAAGGCAACCTATTTTCTATGAATATCAAAAGCCATAAAATAGCCAACTATTTATACTAATTGCCTAACAAGTCGCCCAAGCCGACGCCGACACGCACCGATTTTTCCAGTAAAGCAGCGGCGGCGCGGCTTAGCTCGCCGTTGGAAATCTTGTTTCCGGGCTTTTTCCAGTTTTGTAAGTTTTCGCGCTCTGGCTCAGTTGGCAAGTAAAAGTGGTTAAGGCTTTTGGCTTTTCTGCTTTGTCGCTCGGGTAGATTACTTGGCTTTTTTAGCTCCGTATTTCCAGCTTTGAGCTAAAGTTTTCTGGCATTTCCTCAGCTTGCAGTTGTTTCAGTTTTATCGGTTTTGCCTTTTGCTGCTGTGGATTTTCCGGTTTGTCGGTAAAGTAGCCTTAATTCATTAATTTTTGCTTTTATTGCTGTGTCTGTTTTAAAGCTGTTGCGGGGTCAAGCTTTTCGGGGTTGCTTCATCAGCTTTTTGTTAATGGCAGCGCTGTTTCCTTCTAAGCGCACAATTTCCAACAAGTCGCCCAAGCTGACGCCGAACACGCACCGATTTTTCCAGTAAAGCAGTCGCGGCGCAGCTTAGCTCACCGTTAAAAGGACTCAATAATGAATATTCGATCAAAAAGTGTTATTATCACAATTGTTTTATTCGTAATTGGATGTTCATATAAAGATTCAAGTCAAAGAGAATATTTTGAACCGTATTTACAAGAAAAAAATGAAATAGAAATCAACGTATCGTGCAATGAAAAAGAATCTATAATTCTTGGCAAGGAATATGATGGTTGTGGCATGCAAGGAAGTGGTTGTAACTATTTTATAGTCAAGAATCATAAAAATATTGAATATAGAAAGCCTGCCATACTTCGTTCTTGGAGCGATATAGAAAATGCAAAGAAGAATATTGATTCCAAATTACTTGATAGCATTGAAAAAAAACAATTAAATGATAACTTTTTTGCAATTATTATTATCCATTATGTAGGCTATCAAAACCTTGATAATGAAAAAATATATAGCAAAAATGCTAAAGCTTATTTCGCATACGAGCTATGGGATTTTAAATCCAATATTCCAAGTCCTATGTGCGCATATTCCTCTTTATATGTTTTAAAGCTTAAAAAAAATAACTTTTAACAAGTCGCCCAAGCCGACGCCGACACGCACCGGCTTCACCAGCAAGGCAGCGGCGGCGCGGCTTAGCTCACCGTTAGAAACCTCAGGAAATGTATGCGTTATCAAGGAAAAATTACTACTTGGAAAGATCAAAAAGGATTTGGGTTCGTCACTACTAATGCATCTGGTGAAAAGGCATTTTTTCATATAAAATCTTTTCCGAAGCATTCAAAACGGCCTGTAGAGGGAGATAAAATTACATACGAGCTGATTAAGGATAAAGACAATCGTATTAAAGCTGAAAACATAAGATATGTGGTTGATAATACAGCATCTGATAATGTCTCTAAATCCATATCAATTGAAGGTTCACATATGAAAAAAATTCTACTCATTGCGGTTGCGCTACTCCTTGCTTATTTGTTTTTTAATGCTCCATCTGCCTTTGAAAAAAATGATGTCACTTCTCCAATTGTAGATAAAAGCTTTGATAAATCGGATACAATCATAGCTAATGCATTTTCAAATCATCAAAGCAATTTACAAATTTCAGGTCAAGGTGTCGTTACGAAGCTCTTACCAGATGACAACAGTGGTAGCAGACATCAAAAATTCATAATTAAGTTGTCTTCTGGTCAAACACTTTTAGTCGCACATAATATTGATCTTGCCCCTAAAATAAACAGTCTGAGACAAGGAGATTCTGTTCAATTTTATGGGGAATACGAATGGAATGGAAAAGGTGGCGTTTTACACTGGACGCACCGAGATCCAAAAGGATCGCATGTGGATGGTTGGTTGGAACATGAAGGTCAAAAATATCAATAAGTTTTGTTTCTAACAAGTCGCCCAAGCTGACGCCGACACGCACCGATTTCACCAGTAAGTCAGCGGCGGCGCAGCTTAGCTCACCGTTAGCTTTATGAGATCAAAATGATTAACATTTACATTGTTGCTGGTTTTTTCATTGCAGTAGTAGTTAT
>NZ_AUEY01000152.1 GCF_000426225.1 Desulforegula conservatrix Mb1Pa | reverse complement strand
TCATATTTTTTGCCATGCTACACCTCCATCATATCTGGATAATCTTTCACATGCCTTAAGATAAGCATGGCGGAGTAAAAATGGTAATCAAATTTTGCTATGTGTTTTCTCTATGGCGCTTCGACTACTGTTTTAATGAATGGGATTCTGGATAATTCAAAACCTGAAATTTATAAGGTGAGGGTGATTGAAAAGAAGTCTTGCGCTGGCAAGAATAGATCAAGTTATTTGACATTGTCTCCTTGGAGCGAGTTAAAAAATCCCAAAGAAGTTGATGTCGGGAAATATACTTATGATTTTCATGAAGTTGGAGACTCGGTAGATGTAGCTGTTTATAAGGGGAAATTGGGCATAACCTGGTTTAAGATCCTGTGATGCATATCCATAAAAGTTTTTGCGGAGCTTTTTTCAAAAAGCGACCCGCCGGAGTTATTGCTTTTAGATTTTAGATCGATGATTTTTGAAATATTACCTTGCATCTTCAAATCAGAAATCCAAATACTCAAATCAAAAATTTATGATGTCGGATTACCGGCAGTATCGCCCATAATCCGACATTAAATATTTTACCACTTTTCCGTATGAACTCTTTCTGCCTTGAATCTGCTTTCTGACTTCACTTCTTGATCAGGGTGACCAACAGGAATAAGCGCAAAAGGGATGATGTGTTCAGGCAGTCCGAATTTTTTCCTGAAGCCAGCCATTCTGTCTTCAATGGGATAGATACCTGTCCACACGGCGCCAAGTCCGAGTCCGTGGGCGGCAAGAAGAAGATTTTCGACCGCTGCTCCGCAGTCCTGGGGCCAGTAGCCGTTGTATTCCAGCTGCATGTCTGCGCAAACCAGAATCGCCAAATCGGCTTCTGTTGCCATTGCGGCGTGGGGATTGATCTCTTTTACTTCTGCCAGCACTTTTTTATCCTTGATAACAACAAAATGCCAGGGCTGGCAGTTTCTTGCGCTTGGCGCCATCATGGCGGCCTCGAGGATTGTTTTCACATTATCGTCTGAAATCGGCTTGTTCTGGTATTTTCTAATGCTTCTTCTTGTCATTATTGCGTCGAGGACGTTCATTCGTTGATCCCTTTTATTTCGGAGTTTTAAGTTCTTTGCCAGCATTCCAGCATTTTCCTGCTACTTTACCCAAAGACCAGTAATTTTTGCTATACATGTCAAAAAGCAGGGGCTTTACTTTTGCCATGTCAATCTTGTCGTCTGTCAGAACTTTTTCCTGAACGAATGTGTTTACAATCTCTCCTATGAAAATTTCATGGTGGCCATAATGAAGCACGTCTTTAAGCTTCAGTTCCATGCATATCGGGCATTCATTAATCATTGGGGCTGTTTCTGTCTTGCCGTAGAACACATCAAAAATTGCGGATTTATCTGTCTTTTTGCCTGTCATTATTCCGCAGTAATCAGTTTTTACCATAAGATCTTCAGATGGGATGCAGATGCTGAATGTCCCGTTCTCGTGGATTCCTGCGTTCGTGTAATGTGACGAGTTCAAGCCTACGGAAAGATACTGTGGCTCGCCATGATTCATGATTCCCACATGGGCTACTGTCAGGAAATTGGCTTTTCCGTTTACATTGGCTCCGACAAGGGTTGTCGGCATCGGGTAGAGTGCGTTTACAGGGCCTAATGATTTCATGTTTTGCTCCTTCTAAAAGTCTTGGTGTTTGTACATACAATTGATAAAAGCATATTTTGTTTGTACATACAAGTATTGTTTTTTATGAGATCATTTTTGAAAATCAAAAAATTTGAAATTATGGGTGCCTCTAAAAATTAGAATTTTTGATGTGGTAGCAAGGAAGCGTCGCACGGAGAAGCGGAGTTTATACTGTATAAATGAGGATTCGAGTACGACGATGACGCTGCTAACGCGCAAAAAGGCAATTTTTAGAGGTGCCCTTATGAATTAAATGAGCTGCTCGTTTTGTTCTGGTTTATAATAAATCCGACCATAAATTGAGAATTTAGAAACCCGATCTATTCAGGCTGTTTCGTTTCTTTGCCGCACATGCAAGCAAGTCTGTATCCCGCGTTTTCAAGTTTTTTTGCTGCCTGATCAATTGTAATTGCGAGGGCGTCGCCTTCGTCAATCCCAAGTATTTCTGAGTATCTCTGGTGAAGCGACTGCCATGCTTCGGTTATTGCTGGCTGAAGCGACAGTCCGCTTTGGGTTGGAAATAGCCCCACATTCTTGCCTTCTGATTTTCTTTCAAGAAAGCCTCTGTTCACGAGAGTGTCAACGAATCTTGTGACTGTGGACGGAGCAAGCTGAAGATGCCCACTCATTTCTTTGGGCCCGATTCCAGGGTTTTCATTTGCAAGGATAAGAAGAAATGCATGGGAAGGGGATAGGCCGGTTGGGCGAAAAGCTTCTTCAGCCATTCTGGTTATTACCCTTGCAAGGCTGTTTGCCGTGAAATAAAGGCAGCTTGTAAGAATGTCCCTGCTGTCTGTAGCCATATTAAATCCCTTGTCAGCCCGATTTTTAATTAATCCTAAGTAAACCCCCGGCTCTGCCGGTGGACTCACAGAGTTTGACATATCCAGGAATAAGAAGAAGTCTCCAATAACTGAACCGCC
>NZ_AUEY01000151.1 GCF_000426225.1 Desulforegula conservatrix Mb1Pa | reverse complement strand
GGGGATTTTTAAGGAGGACGATATATGAACATGCAGGATTACAGGGAAGACCACAAAGGCAGGCTGGTGCCTGTCAATCTGATCGACGAAATTGATCTGGAGCGTGACAGCCTGGTCAAGGAAATCATCGGGGAAGCAAGGAATGTAAATTCAGTATTGAAGACATTCAAAAGCAGAACAATGGCCGATGTAAGCGCGTTCTGCGAGCTTTCCGCTGAAAAATACGGAGTAAAGCGCGGAGGCAGAAAAGGAAATCTGAGCCTTCTGAGCTTTGATGGCAAATCAAAGGTTCTGATAGCGATTTCCGAAAATCTGTCTTTTGATGAACGTCTCCATGCCGCAAAAGAGCTGATTGACGAATGCCTGAACGAGTGGACTCAGGATTCGAGGCCTGAAATCAAGGTGCTGATCAATGACGCGTTTCAGGTGGACAAGGAAGGCAATATTTCAACCACAAAGGTTTTAAGCCTGAGACGCTTGAGAATTGAAGACGAGCGCTGGCACAGGGCAATGGACGCCATAAGCCAGAGCGTTCAGGTGGCAGACACCAAAAGTTATATCAGGGTGTACGAACGCGGCGGAATTGAAGACGCATGGCAGCCGGTTAGTCTGGATATTTCGGCGGCATAGGGCTTTTTGATTGGTTAAGCGAAACCGCCTTTTGGCGGTCATTTTGGGGTGGTTCCCAAAATCTGACGAGCAGCCGGAGGATAAAATGGCAAACAAAATAAAGAGTCTCAACAGTATATGGTCTCTCGCTTCAAGGCGGGGAATCAGCCAGGAGCGGGTTTATGAACTTGCTTCCGGGCTTGGCGTGAACAAGCTCACGGATCTGGATGAAACCGGATTCCGGGAGCTTGAACACAGGCTTATGAATTTAGCTGTGATGAAGCATGAAACCGTCTGGCCGGATCAGAGGGAGAAAATCAAATCCCTTCGCGACAGGCTCGGCTGGAGCAACAATTACCTGCTGTCCTTTGCTAAAAATGCGGTGAAGATTGAAGCCCCGGATTCCATGACGCCAGAAAAGGCGGATCTTCTGATTAGAAGAATGGGCAAGGTGCTTGCCGATGAGCAAGCAAAGAAACAGCAGACGTTGTTTTAATAACTGGCAAGGTAAAGGATCTTTAAATGGAAGAGAAAACACAAGTCGAAGCCCAGCCAATAACCAAGGAAGACTGGGCCAGAATTAAGGTCATGATGAATTATCCTCATGGTTCAACATCGCTCCTTATTGATGGGTTTAAAGTAGAGTTATGCCAAAAGCTAATCAAAAAAAGAGTCGTCACAGCTGTGTATGTTGATGGCTGGATTAAAGGGGAATGGGGGCTTGCTGATAAGGACGGAAAGCTTCCAGAGCAAGCACGGCGTTTTTGGCAAATAAGAACAAAAAATCTATTCCCAGAGAAAGAACTGAAAATGATGTGCAAGGGAGCGGGCAAAAAATACACCGCAGATGTGGCTTCCAGAAATCAGTATCAGATCGTTCGTTGCTGCTGGTCGAGCTTTGGCCCTCTCAAGCGCCATTTTGAAGCCAATAACAAGGATATCCGGGTTATTTCGATCTGGTAAAGGGGCGGTTATGAGGAATATGTCATTCTCAATGACCACAGATCAAATAATAGCAGGTACAAAGACCGTTACCAGGCGCTTTGGCTGGCAGTTTCTTAAATCTGGAGATCTGGTCCAGCCTGTCAGAAAGGCGATGGGGCTGAAAAAGGGGGATAAAATCGAACCTCTTCGTGAGCCTATCAGAATTAAAAGCGTAAGGAGAGAGCCTCTGAACGCGATAGCCCTTGAAGATTGTGGCCTTGAGGGCTTCCCTGAAATGAGTCCGGCTGATTTCGTGTCGATGCTTGTAAAAAAATACAGATGTTCGGCAGATGCCGAAATCACCCGCATCGAATTTGAATACACCGAAGGTGAAAAATCATGAAAACCAATAACGACAATATCAGAAAAGCCAAGCTCGCGACCATCCACATTGCAAAGGCCAAGCTTGGAATGGATGACGACACATATCGGGAGATGCTGGCAAGCTTTGGCTTGAAATCTTCCAAAGATGCCAGCGTTGCCAAGCTTAACGAGATCATCACGCACCTTAAATCCAAGGGTTTTGAGACCAAAAAGCCAAAGAACCAGCCCAAGTCGGTCAAAGGGCAGGCTCCTGAAACGGCATTGATGGGCAAGATCGGGGCGCTTCTGGCTGATGGCAAATATCAATGGGCCTATGGTCACGGCATAGCAAAGAAAATGTTCGGGATCGAGAGGCTTGAATGGTGCGACTGCCAGCAACTGCGGAAGATTGTGGCTGCTCTGGAATACAACAAAAAGAGGCAGGCTAAAAATGATCAACGACAGTTATAAATCCCCCCTGACGACAATTAGAATTCCCGCTTAATGCAAACCCGGTTATCCAATGTTGTGATATGGAGGATCATTGGATGATCACTGACAATCAGGTGAAGAAATTGAAGAAAAATTTAAGCGCGGGAAAAAGCCTTGTAATCTCGGCATTGCAAGCTGGCATGGATGAAAAGACAGCGAGGAAATACAGGGATCTGGACAAGCTGCCGAGCGAGCTGAAAGCATCCAGTGATAGGTGGTGGCGAACTCACGCTGACCCTTTTGGCGGAGTATGGGGA
>NZ_AUEY01000150.1 GCF_000426225.1 Desulforegula conservatrix Mb1Pa | reverse complement strand
CTTGAAAAAGGTGAGTAAAGCCTCTGAAGTATTTCAGTTGCCCTTGCTGATCTTGCAGGCAAACCATACCCCGATTTAAATCTGGTCTCATGTCTTGTTTCAGGTGTAGCCTCATTCTTGTGTTCCATGCCTATTATTGCTCCGGTGGCATAATATGTAAATCTTGATTTCCATGTTGTTGCTTGATTTAGAAGGAATCACGCCTCAACTTTTTATATATTTAATCACCGGAGCAATAATACGTGAGATGAAATATTAATCTCGTTATTGGATTGAAAAAAAAACTAAAAGTGATAATTGAAACCACTGAAGCTCGAATGATTTATGAAGGCTCTTATCACTGATGGTTTCGCAATAAATGCAGTTTGCGCACTCAGCTTCATCTTGCAATATTGAGGCGTAATTTATAAATGTCCTATTTTTGAAAGATCTGCGCGCCTTAAACCGGATATTTTTGGTTTTCATCATTTTGAGAGTTCATTATCAGGAACTGTCCCTAAAATTTTTTTTGGTGAATCAATGCGTTTGTTTTTTTCTTTAGCTGTTCTGTTTGTGTTCATGTCTTTTAATGCCCCAGCCTATGCTGTTTTGGTTACGGTTGATGCAGGTGGTGGTGTCGGATCCTATACTTCGTTAAGCGTCGTTAACGGCAATCCTGCAGTAAGCTATTATGATCAACCAAACGGTGATCTGAAATTTGTCCGTGCGACCGACGCAAACGGAACAGCGTGGGGAGTTCCTGTTTCGGTTGATTCAGCCGGTTCTGTCGGAGCCTATACTTCGTTAGGCGTCGTTAACGGTAATCCTGCAATAAGCTATTATGACCAAACAAACGGTGATCTGAAATATGTCCGTGCGATCGACGCAAACGGAACAGCGTGGGGAGCTCCTGTATCGGTTGATTCAGTCGGTAATGTTGGAACCTATACTTCGTTAGGCGTCATTAACGGCAATCCTGCAATAAGTTATTATGACCTAACAAACGGTGACCTGAAATATGTCCGTGCGACCGACGCAAGCGGAACAGCGTGGAACGCTCCTGTATCGGTTGATACAGTTGGTAATGTCGGAACCTATACTTCGTTAGGCGTCGTTAATGGCAATCCTGCAATAGGCTATTATGACGAAGCAAACGGTGATCTGAAATTTGTCCGTGCGACCGACGCAGACGGAACAGCGTGGGGAGTTCCTGTATCGGTTGATGTCGCCGGTGCTGTCGGAACCTATACTTCGTTAGGCGTTATAAACGGCAACCCTGCAATAGGCTATTATGACCAAACAAACAGTGACCTGAAATATGTTCGTGCGACCGACGCAAGCGGAACAGCGTGGGGAGTTCCTGTATCGGTTGATGTAGCAGGTGCTGTCGGAACCTATACTTCGTTAGGCGTCATTAACGGCAACCCTGCAATAGGCTATTATGACCAAACAAACGGTGACCTGAAATATGTTCGTGCGACCGACGCAAGCGGAACAGCGTGGGGAGTTCCTGTTTCCGTGGACACGGGAGGTGTTGTAGGTCAATTTGTGTCTCTGAAAGTTGTTAACGGCAACCCGTCAGTTAGTTATTTAGACGTAACAAACATTGATTTAAAATTTGCCAGGGCTTCTGACAATAACGGCACGTCATGGCTTGCTGCGCCGGTTATTCCAATAAGCGTGCCCGCATTATCCGCGCTGGGAAGAATGATACTGTTTTTTTTAATGGGAACGACTGCCGTCCTTTTAATGAGAAAAAGACTTTAACCGAGGTATAGCTATTTTTGATCTTTGTTGTTTTAGAAAGGTCTTCTCACCTGAAAAACAATCTTGTGTTTTTCAATCGGTTTTTCATGATTTCGCTCGCAGGAATGCTGTGCATGGACTGAATATTCAGGCATTGAGCTAAGCGGAACACAAAGACGTCCTGGTTTTGATCATGCCACAAAAAGAGAAGGCCCATATTGGGTTCGGCGTCTTTTTTTAATATTGCTCCGGTGGTTAAATCTGCAAATCATGCGGCATATGCGACCTTCTGATTTTTGAAGAAGCCTTTAATATGATTAGGTCGTTTTTGCAGAGTTCTTATACACGGTTTTGTCTTTTTGATTAAATCCTGCTGAGTTCTCGATTCTCCCAATTCCCACATATTCAAATCCCAATTCCTTCATTTCCAGCGGATCATACTGATTTCTTCCATCAAAAATAACTGGAGCTTTCATAATTTTCTTCATTGCGATGAAATCAGGCTGTCTGAAGGGCTTCCACTCTGTCACAAGAAACATTGCATCAGCATTTTCAAGGGCTGCGTATTGATGACTGCAAAATACGATTTTTCCTGATTCCATCCATTCGCCAGGGAATTCCCGGTCAGCCTGGGGTTCAGCAACAGGGTCATATGCCCTGACGCATGCCCCGGCGGATATAAGGCTTTTTATCAGCACCAAAGAAGGAGCTTCCCTCATATCGTCGGTTCCTGGCTTGAAGGAAAGCCCCCATACAGCGAATGTCAGTCCAGCGAGATTATTTCCAAAGCGGGCTGAAACTTTTTCAAAAAGGCTGTTTTTCTGAGCAGCATTTCTTTTTTCCACTGCGCTAAGGAGAAGAGGAGAAAAACCAGCTGATTCCGAAGTCTTAATTAATGCCTTGATGTCCTTTGGAAAACATGAACCTCCATATCCGCAACCCGGATAAATGAAGGAGTATCCGATGCGGGAATCAGAGCCTATACCTTT
>NZ_AUEY01000149.1 GCF_000426225.1 Desulforegula conservatrix Mb1Pa | reverse complement strand
AATTAGTCATAAAAACTGATTGCGCAAAATAAAAACGAATATTGGCTAATAATTTAGAGTTCATAGGTTATATTTTCTTTTTAAATATTTTATTTTTCTTCTTAATTCAGGCCTTGATGAAATACCAAATTCATTTTTAAAGGCCGCAGAATATAAAATTTTATTTTCAAGGTATAGTTGTAGATAGCCGAGCTCTGAATGGCCGTAATCTGGCCATGGTTTTTTATTATATCTGTCATAATATGACACCCAATATAGATGCTCTTCTAAATGATTTAGGAACTCTTCTAAGTCAAAACCATTTGGATAACGCTCTTTAATTTTAGGTGGAATTATTATGCACAGTTCCCCATTTTTATTATTTAAGTGAAGGTCTTCCCTCGGTATTTTTTTTCTCTCGGCAATATTTGATATTTTACCATCTGTTTCTCTTATACTTGGAAGTGTATGATCATTAACCTTGCTAAAATCAATTTCTATACTGTATTTATCTTTAATACGAACACTATTTTCTGATGGGAATTCTAAATCAAAATCAATCACGCCTTTTATAATATTTATATCTTTATTATACTTTAAATAAGGATACTTTCGGCCTAAAAATTTAATTTCATCTTCTGTTAATCTATAAGTTTCCATATGGCGCACTTGGAGTTAAAAATGTCCTTGCCATGCTCCTTTTTTCTGGATTTTCCGTAACTAATGGGAATAGTGACTTATCATTATACCCAAATATTTTTCTCCATTCTTCAGAGGCTTCTTTGGGTTTCTCTGAATCCATATACTCAATAGCCTTTACAGACCTTTTTAAAGCTGTCTCGACATGCGTTTTAATGCTTTCTTCACAACTATTATTTATAAACTCTAAATAGTTTTTTATAACTACGGGATATTCTGAAAAATCAGCTCCTGCTTTAAATTCCTTTTTTAGAAAACTTATAATATCCTCCAATATATTATAGGATTTGTAATTTAAACTTTGAGTATTTCTAACCCATGTTTTGATCATCCGAGCTAAATTAGCAGTTAAACCATTTGTTTTCTGATTAGAATCATAAAACGCATCCATTTGCTTTCTAGGGTCAAATTTATCCCAGCTACCACCATTTTCACTGTTAGGGATAGTAAATGTACCATCTTCATTTTCATAGGCAGGCAAAACCTCTACATTATGACGATTATTGGTAAATTTAACTAAAACGACTTTGCCCCATGCTTTAATCTCATCAGTAGTAGTATATTTCTCTTTCAGAGCATTTCTAATATCCTGTAAAAGTGCTGAGGGGCCATTATTTTTATAACCCTTAAATTTATTGAAAACCGCTTCAGGTATTTTAAAGATAACATCTACATCTTGATTGTCAGATAATGGTCGAACATTGGTTTTTGTTCTGTATGACCCGAATAAAAATTTTGTTTTACCGTCGTAATTGGTCGCATAATAATATTTATGTAATTTATCGCAAACGCCGTCATATTTTGTAAAAGCATCGTTTTCTTGTTGGTCTGTGAGTCGAATATTTTCCGCAAATTCTTGGAACTGTTTTTTCATTCAATCTCCTAATATTATAGTTTATAGAGAAAAAATCACATTATATTGTTAATTTGATTATATTTATCACTATATTTAGAATGTCAAGTTGCGGCGTAATGTTTTTTATTATTGTCCCCAAAAATGAACTTTGTTTACATAATGTCTTTATCGGTATGTTAAATTATGATTAAAGGGGATTGTAAAAAAAGGTTATCGATCTGGTGAAAATATAAACTTCATTCATCATCACCATGAATGAGCCTGGAAGGAAGGCCATACGATAATGCCATTTATAGCTTATAACAAATATACAGGTGAAAGAATTGATATAACCAAGTTTATCAATCCCCGAAATGAACTATATAATGTTTTATTTGAATGCCAATTATGTAAAACCCAAATGTTCCTTCGTAAAAGCTCTAAAGGTTCATTTCATTTTTTTCATAAACGCTCATGCTCTTGTGATTATCAATATCATCCTGAAAGCCCTGAGCACTTAGCAGGCAAATCTTTTGTTGCAAATTATATCCTTCCGAAGTTGAATAAATACGCTTTTTTTAATCACTTATTTGAGGAACCATTGCATCTGGTAAAAAGAATAGCAGATATTGTTATTAAATTTCCTATGGGTTGGTGGATAGCACATGAAATCCAATTATCACCTATTACGCCGGATGAATTAGAAAAAAGGACTATTGATTATTTAGATGACGGAGTAGATGTTATGTGGTGGTTTGGGAAGAGTGCAGATACGGAATCAAATCGTATATGGGCAATAAACAAATACGGTTTTTCATTATGTTTATTTTTTGAGGACGAAGAGGTCTTCAGTTATGGATACAGTGAAAAAAGAAATGAATATGGTATAGAAGAAATAAAAACCTATAAATATAGCATCGCAGGGGAAACTGATAAAGCATATGAGCATCGCATGCTTTATATAATTGGCCATTGGTGGTTAGATTTAGCCTTTTTTAGATATTATCAGGTTTGGAAAAAAGGTAATAATGATAAATATAAAAAAGCTTTCTTTGCCAATCAGGTAACAATTCGTTCTTTTGCTGGAAAAATTGGCGCTGGTAATCAAAACCGATTTTTCAAATCTGGGAATATGTGGTGCATAATGGAAAATGAATTTTTATGTTACTTACAGAAGAAAGGTATCCCACCTCTTAAAAAGGTCGCTATAAGTAGCATCAAAAAGAAAGCTATAATGTATCAAAAA
>NZ_AUEY01000148.1 GCF_000426225.1 Desulforegula conservatrix Mb1Pa | reverse complement strand
GGATCATATTTTTTGCCATGCTACACCTCCATCATATCTGGATAATCTTTCATATGCCTTAAGATAAGCATGGCGGAGTAAAAATGGTAATCAAAAAAACTTTAGAATAGTCGAAGCGACGAAAGAAGAGCTTGGCGCAAAAACATAATACAAGCTTGAGCCTTCTCTGAGTCTTGTCAGAGACCGCCCTTAAATGTTCATGCTATTCCTCCATTGACAGCTCCGATTAACAAAGGATATGAATAAGAATCACGGCAGAAAGACCGTGGTCAGGTTTCGCAGCCTGAAATCAGCAGGCGCATAAGCGTCAACATAAATAGTGAAGACGCTATTTTTATGCCTATACTATGTGACGGATTGTGCGGGGGCATCTTCGGATGCGCCGGCTCCTGTTGACCGGTACTGCGAACCCTGTACAATCCGTCTCCATTATGTTTCGCAGCACAATGGAGAGGGTTTCTTAATCTCAATCAACAGGAGTCCTCACCATGTCAAAAACAGCAGCAAAAACCACACCAGAAGAAACCCCGAGACCAACAAGAACAAAAAAAACTCAGCCTGAATGTATTGACCTTGAGCTAACCAAGTTCTGGCGCAAGGATCTTGACGACCATTCGTTCAGATTCAGAGACTGTGCAAAAGAACTCGAACTTGCCAAGGCTCGGCTTGATGAAGCGAATAAGGAATATAGAGAAGCATTAAGGCTGCATAATCTTCAACTCGATGAAGTTCTGTCCTCTTGCGTAGATGTCGTACTCAATAGGCTTCCCCTTGCAGAAAGGCGATTTCTTATCAAGGAAGTGTCCAGCCTTGCCCGTTTCTGGTCTGGTAAGGGTGACATAGTAATATCAAGAGAGGCCTTGATGAAGTTTGTTGAAAGTCTGGTTTTTTACTGCATGTAGGCTTGATAATTCTCTTAACCAATATACGAAGGATAGAATAATGGAAAAAGCACCGCCGCTTTTAGGTCTATTACGCCTGAAACAAATAGTAGGAGACAAAAAGCAGGGGATACCTCCGCTTATACCTATATCAAAAACAACGTGGTGGCTTGGAGTAAAGGAAGGCCGGTTCCCAAAACCCATTAAGCTCACCGAAAAATGTACAGCCTGGAGAGTTGAAGACATCCAGGCTTTAATCAACAACGGATATAAATCAGGATAGCCCAAACCCCGAAAGGGAACTATAAATATAATGAACAATCAGCCTTGCTTGAGCGATCAGGCAGGGCTTTTCTTTTGCCCGGCAAGAAAGAGTTTAAACTTTTATAACCCAAGCTCAGAATGAGAGCCAAGACGGATAAGCTGAAGGGTGTCATTGCTAATTTTTCTGTAGATCAGCACAAGATCAGGCTTTATATGACAGTCCCTACAGTCTGACCAGTTCCCTGTGAGGCTATGGTCTCTGTATTTATCAGGAAGCGGTTTGTCGTTCGCCAAGTCTTCTATAACTGAAAGTATATCAGACAGCTTGTAGCGTCCAGATTTTGCAACTCGTTTCAGGTCTGTCTTAAACTGGCTTTGCTGAACAAGTGCCCTCATGCCTCATCCCATTCTTTAGCAAGTTGATCAAGAGTTACTGTTTCAAGACCGTCTCCAATTCTTGCAGCCTTAATAGCCTTAACAGTCGTTTCATTTGGTATTAAAGGTTCAAACGGCAATGCGTGTTCTCTTGCCACGCGGATAAGCATAAGGCGCACAGCATCAGACACAGTTAAGCCTATTTCAGCTAAAACAGCAGCCGCTTCTTTCTTAACAGCTTCATCAATACGAGCCTGAACTATTGCATTTGCAGCCATCTTTATTTCCTCCTTTGCGATTATGTATATACAATGTATTTCATTATTTAAAAAAATCAAGTTATTCCTGAAAGGTTGCCTGATACTCAACAGCCTCACATATATAAGAATAAAGTGGATTAGCAAAAAAAGAAGTTCTATAGCAATTGCGTAGCAGGGTTAATATGCTGAAATAGTTAAATATTAGCAGAAACGCAGGATTAGCAGCCTCTTGCTGTTTTATGTCGATAGATTGTTTCTGTCTGCCTGGCAGAAGAAAAAGATTCTAATCCTGATGCAGTTCTATATGGGTACTTTTTCTGATAAGCAGCTTTTTAGC
Organism: Desulforegula conservatrix Mb1Pa; assembly: GCF_000426225.1. Taxonomy (NCBI): domain Bacteria; kingdom Pseudomonadati; phylum Thermodesulfobacteriota; class Desulfobacteria; order Desulfobacterales; family Desulforegulaceae; genus Desulforegula; species Desulforegula conservatrix. The sequence continues at coordinate 760 of NZ_AUEY01000148.1, read as the reverse complement.
TAATCATTAGCAGGCCATTAGCAACGATAAGGTTCTAAAATAATTATATTTTAGCAGATTAGCAGCATTAGCAAGCATACCAAGAACCAAAAAAATATGAAAGAATACAGTGAACTCTGTTTATGATAATACACCTTTAAAAATATAGTTATATTAGATAGTTAAATTTAAAGTAGTATCTTGCTATAAATAATAATAAGTTAGTTAACAGACTAAATTTAATATATTTTATAGAATTATATTAGTTTGTCGACAAACTATATTTATTGTAAAATTTTCACACAGTGACGGGATGGGGTGAAATTATTTTTTTCTTGCCGGGCAGAAAAGAGGTGTTGTTTTTGGCCAGTAAAAAGACCCCAAAAGATCACTTGCCTACACATAGCCTACACTTTTTAGGCCCCAAACAAAAAACCCTTGTAAAAAACCTTTTATTATCAAGGTCTTACAAGGGTTGATCTTTTAAATGGTGCCGAAGAGAGGACTCGAACCTCCACGGACATACATCCGCTAGACCCTGAACCTAGTGCGTCTACCAATTCCGCCACTTCGGCAAAACAGGTTGAATATATACTCACCATTTTTTTTGTCAAGAATGAATATGCTCATATTTGGCTACACCAGATGTTAAATCACGAATAGATAAATACTCAATGTTATGTGTAATACCAAATCTATTTCAAAAGTGCATTAATTATCCATGGCCACGCAACAATAGATCTGACTTTTTGCTGGTCAAGCTCCATTGAAAGCAATGATG
>NZ_AUEY01000147.1 GCF_000426225.1 Desulforegula conservatrix Mb1Pa | reverse complement strand
ATTCCTTTTGCCATTCTTCTGCTCCTTTTTTTTGATGTTCTAATAAAGCAGATTTTCACTTAAATGGCTGTCCAATTTTTCCAGACCAGCTCTCAGTTCCAATTTTTATGTCAGGAAATTGACAAGGCAGAGAAAGAAGCCGGACATATTGCCTTGATTGTGATTGACACGGTGGCGAGGAGCTTTGGAGCAGGCGACGAGAACAGCGCAAAGGACATGGGGCAGTTTATAGCCGAATGCGACAGACTCAAAGCCCTTTATGGCTCAACGGTTTTTCTTGTCCATCATACAGGGATAGCAGACAAATCAAGGGCCAGAGGCTCATCCTCACTAAAGGGTGCGGTTGACGCTGAATTCAAAGTGGAAAGATACGCCAAAGATAAAAGTATAATAACCCTGACCTGTACCAAGATGAAAGATGCCGAATATCCAGAGCCTTTAGCCTTTACCCTTAGATCGGTTGATTTGGACATAACTGATGAAGAAGGAAATCCGTTAACATCTGCAATACTTGACCCTGTTCTTTTCCCAGACGGCGCGGAGGGAGAAGGCCGCCAAAGGAAAAAGACAGGAAAGAATCAGCAGCATGCATTACAGATATTGCAACAGCTTCATCAAAAACACCAGCACAACCTTGAAGAAGGTGACTATGATCCAAATCAGGCAAAAGTCAAATATCAAGACTGGAAAGGTGACTGCATAAAAAAGATGGGAGCAAGAAGATTCAGGGAGGTTGAAAATAGCCTGACCGAATCCGGCAAAATATCAAAAGACGTTGACTATGTATATTTAGAACCGGATTAATTTTAAACCCGACCGTACCGAACCGAAATACCGAATACCTAAAGGTATATTCGGTATTTTCGGTACATCGGATAACGGCAAAATCGGTATTTCGGTTCCTATTTCGGTACTTGATCAAACACAAAAAAACAGAGCAAAAAGGTAAAACAGAATGACAAAACTTGAATTAATAGAAATTTTTAAAAATATGACTGGGTTTGACGTTGCAGTTTATCTCATGAGTGAAAAGGGTTGGGCCTTGGCCGCTATGTCTCAATATTCAATCTGTATCCAAAGGAACAGGGCCGGAATGAAACTTGTCATTCCTTTGGCGGAAAGATTGAAACCTGAATTAATCGAAGTGATAGCAGGCAAGATTGTCAGAAACGAATGGAAACCACATGCCAAGGCCGGTGGGCGGGAAGGATATTGTTTCCCTGTAACCATAAAACCCTCTTCCTCTGGCGGGTTATATATCTCGTCAAAGGTCTTTTCTGAATTAGTTTCACAAGCGGAAACGCCAAATGAGGCTTTAAGCATGGCGAGGAAAGCACTTCAGATGGCTGTATCTTTACGAGGTACAGACGCGGAGCCTTTGCCAAGAGGAAAACACTTCGAAGCACAGGAGACAGATTCCCTTTTTTATTTAATGCCTCAGTTGATTATGGATGGGATCGTAAAGGTTTAAGTAAGCTGTCATGACTCAAGAGGTTGAGGCCATGCCACGGAGAGTGGTTTCAATCTCTGGAAGCCATAGGCCGCAGTATTAACCTAATTCTATACTTATGTAGCTAACCTGTTCGAGGGGTCGTGAATGACCCGTTGGTACTTAATAAGCTCAAAGTACCTTGGGGTAATTTGAAAAGTGCAATCAAGATTACAGAAGGAGAGAATAATGGGCGTAGCAGTTATTGAAGAAATGGAAGATATTGAAGCACCTGAAATGCCAAAGAAGGAATGTTCGATTTTATGAGGCTTTTGATGTTTGGGCATATGTAAAAGTTTTATGGGTAGAAAAGTTACAACTACTTTTTTAGGGGTATTTTTGGGGGTATCGATTAGATCAGCATAAAATTTTTTCAACGTTTTCAATACTATAAATTCTAATTCGATACCCTCCTCCCCTATAAAACCAATACCTTATCTATTCTTCAAGCATCTCATACTTTATCAATTTTCATGCAATGCTACTCCAAAAGATAACAAATGCTGAAAAGACATCAAGCTTTTTTACGCTTTAAGCATCAGGCACAAATTTAATTTCCAAGTGACAACCCACAGCTCGAGCATATTTTTTCAGTGTGGTTAATGATGGAGCGTGCTTACCAGAAGATTCAAGACGCGAAATAGCACTTTTGGTTGTTCCCATCAATTCTGCCACCGCCTCTTGAGTAAGCCCTGATCTTAATCGAGCTGCAAGCATCTCACGTATAAAAGCATATTCTTCTTCGAGTTTATCGTATTCGTCCTTGAATCCTTTGCGCTTTAATGACTTTTCCAAAAAAGCTTTATGGTCATGAGGAACAGGATCATATTTCAAATCATCCATTCTGAACCTCCTTAAGTCTTTTACGAGCAATTTTTAATTCCTGATCTGGTGTTTCCTTGGTCTTTTTTAAAAAAGCGTGCAAAATATTATACGTTGATTAATCACAAAACAATAAAAAACACGCCCTATACCTTCCCGGCCTTTTGGCCTCAACTCGAAAAGACCTCCACCCATAGCCTTAGAGTGGGGCATATTGATTTGAGGGCCAAAATCAATCAGAAGCTCAATTATCCGAGAAAAATCAGCCAATATCCCAACAGGCCAAGATTCGATTTCAAATTTAACCTTTTGATGGAAAAACTCAATGTTATATTTCATCTTTCTCCTAAGTTAACAATTATGCTAACAATCGTCAATAAGATTAAACTACTATCGAAGCATTAACCCGGCACTCAAAATATCTTCACGGTCAATCTTATTATATCGATCAAACATTTCACGAGTTGAATGCCCTGTAATTTTAGTCACCGACCACCGGCAAAGCCGGTGGCATGGAATTCTGAACCGCTCAAAGCGGTAAAAAATGGGGATCACCTAAAGGTGATTAATCAAA
>NZ_AUEY01000146.1 GCF_000426225.1 Desulforegula conservatrix Mb1Pa | reverse complement strand
TGAGACACAGAGGTCAAAATTATATAAGGATTTGTTGATAGGATTTTCACTTATATTTTCAGAAAATCTGTCCAATCAAAACCGACCACTTATCTTGTTCTCTGCAGGCCATCAATTAGTTCCAATACACCGTGCTCGCCTTCAATAAGGAAAATTGGTGGAATTGGTAAGCCAAGTATAATTGATTCGATTAATCTCGATCTTTGTTCATTAGTCCATCGGAATAATCGCTGATATTCAGGTCGAATGATAATTTCTTTATCGTTGTGAAGATTTAGCAATTCTCCAAAAGAAAAATCAACTGCCGTAGTCCGAATTTCACGATCAACATTTTCTGTATTGCTCATGTATCCTCTCCTATTAATTTCTATAGCTTAGATTAACGCTTTGACTTGGACGCCCAACGGAAAGGTATACCGCGCCGCCGCTGTGCTGGTTAAACCCACGCAGCTCCCCCGGCGTCGACATGGGCGAAATGTTAGGCGCGCTCGATTAAAATGGTTGCAGCTGCCCAACTCGCTTTTTCTTGGTTGCAATATTCAATATGAGAAACAAGATCTGCTGAAAATTCGTTACCAAGTATCTCGTTAATATTAATTTTTATTGTTTTAAATCTAGACTGCAAGGTTTCTGTACCTGTAGTTGTAGTTGAATCTTGAGCCAGAGTAAAAAATGAAAATAAACCAAATTCTATTGAAGAGTCGATGGATTTTCTGTTTAATACTGTTTTTATTCTCTTAATATCTGCTTCATATTGAGTAATATTTGTCACTCTATTTTTGACTTCAATTACAGCTCTCGGCTGTCCTTTGGCCCACCAAAGTAGTATGTCAAAACGTCCATTTGACCTTATATCAGAATGAAGTTTACCTTTTCCTAAAGCATTTGCATCGTATAGAGCATCATATGCTTTATTTTCTAATGTCACGTATTTATTACCGTTTACAGACATTAATGACTGAGCGATTGCTGAAGTAATAAAATATTCAGGCGCTGACCAAAGCCAATATTCGGACATATTTAAGTATTGTTGGTGAGCTGAAACAATGCCGGACTGACAAGCGCTTACTATTTCTGACTTTGAAATCCTACCTTTTTTCATCGCACACTCTTTTGATTTCTAAATTTAAGCCTAACGGTGAGCTAAGCTGCGCTGCCGCTGCCTTGCTGGCGAAATCGGTGCGTGTCGGCGTCAGCTTGGGCGACTTGTTGGAAATTAGGCGCTTAAAAGGAAACAGCGCTGCCATTAACAAGAAGCTGATGGAGCAACCCCGAAAAGCTTGACCCCGCAACAGCTTTAAAACAGACTCAGCAATAAAAGCAAAAACTAATGAACCAAGACTATTTTACCGACAAACCGGAAAATCCACAGCAGCAAAAGGAAAAACCAATAAAGCTGAAACAACTGGAAGCTGAGGAAATGCCAGAAAACTTTAGCCAAAATCTGGAAATACGGAGCTAAAAAAGCCAAGTAATTTACCCGAGCGACAAAACAGAAAAGGCAAAAGCTTTAACCACTTTTATTTGCCAACTGAGCCAAAGCGCGAAAACTTATAAAACCTGGCAATACCCCGGAAACAGATTTCCAACAGGGTAATAAGTGGACAGATTTTCCACCTATTCCGATATTATGGGCAAAATATGGAAAATCAGGCATTTATTTTTCCATGTTTGAAGTATTGATATCAAGAATACTTCAATAGCCACATATCACCGATAAGCAATCCAACGCCATAAAAAATACAAGTTCATGATGAGACTTTTTATATTTTTCCCTCAAAAAAGTCTCTATTTTAAAGGCTAAAAATGTTCTGATCTATTAACAATCATGGCTTTTGACGTTGTCAGGCCAAACAGCGAAAGAAATTGAATGTACTATTTTTATATCACATAGCCGTGATATCTCTGTGGTATAATAACAGGCAGTCAAAAAATTTGAGTCTTTTTATGGACAGACAAAATTCAGAAAAATTCCTTAAAAAAGAAAGCCTTTTCAAAGGTTAAAATCATTTAAGTCCTTGACTGTCAATGGGTTTCATAGGTTACGTAAAAACACCATACAGAATCGAATCATGACCAGCCCCTTTATCATTATTGCGGTTATATTGGGGTAACGCCTCTTTTTTAAGGACTGGAGAAACTCCAACGTGGCATATCAGCCAAGAAAGAAAACAAGTGTAACCTTACCGTTCAAATATGGCCGTAATCTGGCCGTTCAATCTTGTTGTTTCAATAATTCTGCCCCTTTTTATGGACTCAAAAAATTCCACCATAGGCAAAACCAACAAGAAAGAAAATTAGCCTTATCTTAGCGTTAATCTTGCCGTTATCTTGACGTTGTCTCGTTGTCTTAGCCCCTTTTTTTATGGCGCCTGAAAATTATATTTGCCGCCAATAATGAATCAGGCCTGGGCCTTGAATGGGATAACCTTTGCCCCTGCCTTGAGTCCGTCCAGGTAATCGGCCCATTTCTGCATCATCTTGCGCCTTTCCTCAAGATGTGACGTTCTGTTGTAAGCCCTTCCCAAAGGATCTCTCACAGCATGTGCGAGCTGGTGTTCTATGAAATCAGGCCGTACCTGCAACACTTCATCAAGAATGGTTCTTGCCATTGCCCTAAATCCGTGCCCTGTCATATCCTCGCTTGAATACCCCATGCGCCTTAACGCCTGATTGATGGTATTTTCGCTCATGTGTTGGCCTGGCTTTCCATTGGCTGGGAAAAGATATTTGCCGCTTCCTGTGACAGTGTGAAGCTCTTTCAGTATTTCTAAAGCCTGAGTCGCCAATGGTACAATATGAGTGATCAACGACAGTTATAAATCCCCCCTGACGACAATTAGAATTCCCGCTTAATGCAAACCCGGTTATCCAATGTTGTGATATGGAGGATCA
>NZ_AUEY01000145.1 GCF_000426225.1 Desulforegula conservatrix Mb1Pa | reverse complement strand
CTTGAAATGAAAAAATCAGAAGAAATTTTTGGAAAGATTTTGAAAAAAATCAGGGCTGAAAAAGGCTTTTCACAAGAAAAGCTTGCCCTTGAAGCGGACCTTGATCGTACTTTTATTTCTTTATTGGAGAGAGGTTTGAGACAGCCGTCATTAAATACCTTACTTCAGATTTCAAAATCCCTTGATATAAAAGCCAGTGAAATAGTAGCTCAAGTTGAAATAGAACTATCAAATATTTAACAAACAGTATTCCTTGACTCCTAATTATCTTGGCGAAAACCATATTCAGCCAGAGTTTTCCTGATTTTTTCTCCGGCATCCTGCATCAAATAAGCTTCGTCGGTTGTCCTTGCCTTGGCCGTATAATCACTTAATCCCATGCGTTTTAAAAATTCTGAAAAAACTTCTGCGTCTTTTTCTGTTAGTTCCAGAGTAATTATCATCTTTGTTTCCTGTTTTATGTACTCAGACAACATTCTATCCTAAAAGACATGGTACAATTCCGTCCATGAAGCCGAAAGGCCTGTAATCATAAATTTGGATTAACAACAGGTTTCAGATTCAGTTTTTTCCCGTGGATGATGTGCTCGGTAGTCTGAGTATAGCTTTTTGATAAGCTCCTCAAGTGTCTGATTGCCTATAAAGCCTTCATTATGAACCCGCTCTTTCTCTATTCTATCTTCTTCTATTTGTTTTCTATGTGCTGCGACATCTAAAGGCCCAAACCTCTCTTCCAGGTCTTTTTTCATTTCCTGCCACGAGATCGTTTTTGCCGTACCGTCCTCCAGTGCCATGCCCCTCTCATCAAGTACAGAACCTATGGGATCATTTTCTCTTTCATATCCTGGCTCCGGGATGTTGTCATAGTCAAGAACCGGCTGGCCAAAAGCTTCCGCCATCATGACCCAGGAATGCCGCAGGTCTTCTATATTATCTCCCAAAGGTGCGACGTGATCCTGGGTGATTGCTCCAACCTTACCATTATTATCGCAGAATGCCTCATGTATGGCATATGTGTAATCCACTCTTTCCTTATTGCTCTCAGGATCTGTATAGACATATCTTTTTCGTACAATACGATAATTCCACATATTGACCCTTTCTTTCCATCATGAAATGTCGGCTTTACAGCTCACTTTGTTCAGTTCTTTGTCAAAAGAAAAAAGAGATGCATCAGTTTCAGAAGCTTTTACGCAGAGAATGCAATCCACAATATCTATATTGCGCTCTGCAAAGAGTTTAAGCGCAGATATCAGTTCTTTCTGGTCATGGTTTGCAATTCCCTTATAATGCAGAATATCCGTAAGGCTTTCTGCTGCCATGCCTTTTGGAACCTTGTAGATTTTAACAAGAACATAGATACATTCAGTTATTACGCTTTCAAGAACTACGGCTTTTTTCTTTCCGTTTCTTACACTGTCAAAAAATTCTTTTGCCAATGCGTATTGTGCTTCGTCATCTCTTACCAGATATCTGATGATGACATTGGTGTCAGGAAGGCTCTTTATCTGTTTTTTCATGTATAGCCTCTTCCCATGCCATGTTTTTCATTTCCTGGATTGACATTCCCGGCTTCGCATTCTTTGCAAACTTGCTGAGAGTGCCTGCCGCATCCTTTACGGGTCTGATAACTATATCATCGTTAACAACTTCAAAATAAACAGATGTGGTCTGGAGCCGATTCCGGATTTCCTTTGGAATCGTTACCTGTCCTTTCTGTGTTATTTTTATGGCGTCTGTTATCATAAATATACTCCTAATTAAATTAGTATTACTTTTATATAAAAGTAATACTTTTTATATATATCCGTCAAGGAGAATAAAGTAAGGGTTTGATGACAACCTCATATTGTCGAGTTGTACTCGTATACTTGACTTCAGACCTCCTTCTGTTATAATTTATATTATAACAGAAGGAGGTTTTATATGCGCGTAACAGTAACACAAATTGGTAATTCAACCGGGTTAATCCTGCCAAAAGAAGCCGCTGCACGGCTGAAGGTTAAAAAGGGCGACAGCGTTTTTCTGACAGAAACGCCAGACGGTTATAACCTTACACCTTACGATCCAGAATTCGAGGATCAAATGGCTATTGCCCGACGAGGTATGAAAAAATACCGGAACGCTTTGCATGAGCTTGCCAAGTAATGACCTGGTGCTGGCTCAAAGAGACTGTTATTCTTGCTGTACACGATGAACAAATTGCCGAGCATGGCGGGAGGCAAGGTATTCGTGATATGGGCCTGGTTTCTTCGGCTCTGATGCGTCCGCAGCATCTTGCAGCCTACAAAAATCCTTCTGTTTTTGATTTGGCAGCTGCCTATGCTTTTGGAATAATAAAGAATCATCCATTTGTGGACGGCAACAAACGCACTGGCTTTCTTGCTTCTTATATTTTTCTTGTCTTAAATGGATGGGAATTGATGGCTCCAGAAGTAGATGCCGTAACAATAGTGCTTGCACTGGCAGAAGGCAAAATTGAAGAGATCCAGTTTTCAGAATGGCTCAAGACAAATTCTGTTACATTACCCCAGCATTGACCTTTTTTTTATACTGATAATCAAAGATCAGTCAATCACGACACATAAAAATTTTTAAAAGATTAAGTCCGATAAGGTAACATTATCGGAACTAATCTTCTTTTTTGCTCATCCCCTGGACATTGATTATTACGGTCTTATTTTGAGCAAAAAAAATTACGGAGGATAAATGAGAAAAGAAAAACCGGAGAAAAAAATTTTTGAGCCAGAAAATAATCCACAAGATTTGGATCCAAAGAAGAAAGGTCATGTAAGTGCAGCGGCTAAGTTTAATAAAGCTATAGATATTGATACGTTAGATGAGGATACTGTAAAAGAATGAAGACTTAATGCTCCCGTAAAAAGCTTGAAAACATATTTTTTTCATTTGAGTTGTCCTCCCGTTAGGATCTAAGGGGATATCCTCTATCGGCGGGGGG
>NZ_AUEY01000144.1 GCF_000426225.1 Desulforegula conservatrix Mb1Pa | reverse complement strand
GTCCATGATTCACAGACTGATTTATGTTGCTCTTAGGACTCCACCCATGCCATCAACCATGCTTTCTATGGCTGAAGCAGAGTGGTAATCAGAAATTTTTATCACTATTTTTAAGAAAAAGTTCGAAAAAGACTTTTAAGATTTATAGGTGTTGACGCTGGAATGTTATGCTGACGCTTCATTTAGTACATCTTAGATTTTTTATGAATTTATTGGCTCAATTTGAAATAAAACTTTGACCTAAATGCATGAAATAATTTATTTCTAAAAAGATGCATTGCTTTTTAAGATATCCAAAGGCTGATTATCGAATAAATATCAGAAAGGATACAAAATATTTTCAAGCTGGGTCTGAATTTATTAAAGATTTAAACCCAAAGTTTGGCAAGGCCGCAAAAAATCCGATTTTCGCCATTAAGGCGAATGTCTAAAATTATAACTAACTGAAATTACTATATGCAGGATCAAGCCCGCCATGACTCTGAAGCCTTTTTCTGGCTTTTTAAGATACCATCACAATTGAGCTTGATTGCAGCATAATACCTGCGCGCTATCCGCTTCTTTAATATTTGAAAGGGATCTTCATGAGTATGATCGGATGTTTCAGATCTGCAAGTGATGAAGAAATTGAGGCGCTTATCAGGAAACCGGACAGAATAAGGCAGGTGCTTTTTAATGATTTCTCAGGATCTCAAAAAAAGCCCGGTTTTCTGGCAAGGCTCTTTGGACTTGCATATGAACCTGATAAAGAGTTGATAATATGGACTCCTGAAAATGGTAACGAGGAGTTTGACGTTGACAAGGCCTGGCATGGGATTCACTTCCTTTTGTGCGATGATCCGGCAGGCGCTGCTGATATCCTTGGGTTCATAATGGATGGCGGCCACTTCATCGGCCGGATCGATGTCGGTTATGGGCCTGCAAGGGCTTTTAAACAAAATGAACTTGAACAGATATATATGGCAATTGAAAATATTCAGTCGAGCGACTTGAAAAAGAAATGCGATAAAAAATGGTTCAATGCTAACAATATTTATCCTTTTATTTGGGATGAGCCGGAAGATGAATGTTTCGGGTATCTTCTCGATTATTTTGAGAAACTGAAACTTTTTCTTAAAAGAACGCTTGACGCAGGCAAGGGAATGCTTGTTTATATCACCTGAGCTTCATTTTTATGAATGTTTATAAATGGTAGTATTTAGGATTTTTTCTGGAGTTTTTTATGGATGCATCTTTTGTTGAAAGTAGTGACGATATTAGGAAAACAATTGGTCTGACTAAGATTAAATTTAATATAAAATTTGGTAAAGTACTTATTGATAAAGGCCTTATTACAGACGAAGAAATGGAAAGAGCTCTTGAAAATCAGGCTCTTGGGAAGAAAAATGGGCAAAATCCCCTTATAGGTGACATCATCTCAAGACAATGCGGAGTAGCAAGGGATGATATTGAAAAAGCATTCGTTGAACATCTTTTTACCAATTTGGTGAGGCATTTTCAGTATGTACTTCTTCATGATCCCATACTGCTTTCATATTTTGGGGCACAGGCGAATTTTCTAGAAAAGCTTTCTATTGAAATTCCGTTCTGGGAAGTCGACGGCGGTGACAGGAATTATATCAAAGGCAGGGCTGTTTTTCTTGTTAAGCCCAAGAACCATGAAGAAATAAGCGTTTCGCTCCCTTTTGATTATTTTCTTGAAGATCAGGTGTCGAATATCGATTTTCTTGGTGGGATAGAATATTTGAAATCCCAGATAATAGATTCCAAAGGTGGAATATCTGATTTCGATTTCGGAGATATAGGGATTCAGATTTCTGATATTAAAAAGGCAAGGTAGCTTTTTTTGCTTTTTGTGAGATCATCATGTTTGATGGACTCGCAAAAAGTCTAAAAATGGCTTAAGAGTCATGCCGGACTTGATTCGGCATCCATTAATTTCAGCCACTTCTGGATTCCGGCCTGGGCCGGAATGACGGAAATCGGACTTTTGCGACCTTGTCATGTTTGTTTCTAAAACCGGGGGGGAAACGAATTGGCTAAATCATCAGTGATAATAAGGATGCAGAGAGTTATGTTCCCTGCATCCTTTATTTTCGTTATTGCGGTCTTACTATTGTTACCTTTTCTATGGTCACAGGAGTTTCAGGGCGATCCATGTAACCTGTCTGTACGTCACCTATTTTTTTGATAACTCCCATTCCCTTTGTAACCTGTCCAAAGACGGTATGCTTTTTATTAAGATGAGGGGTGGCGGCAAGTGTTATGAAAAACTGGCTGCCGTTTGTATTAGGGCCAGCATTTGCCATTGAAAGTATGCCAGCTCCTGAATGTTTGAGTTCTGGTTTGCATTCATCCTTGAATCTGTAACCAGGACCTCCTGTGCCGTTTCCATCCGGGCATCCTCCCTGGATCATAAAACCCTTGATGATTCTGTGGAATGATATGCCGTCATAGAAATTGCCGCCTTTTTCTGTTTCCTGACGTCCTTCGGCAAGATTTACAAAATTCCATACTGTTTCAGGGCATTCTTCAGCAAAAAGTTCTGCTTCAAATGTACCCATGCTGGTTTCAAATACCGCTGTTAATCTTTTGTGGTCTTCTTTGTGGCTGCATTTAATAATCATATCTTTCTTTCCTTCAATTTGTTTTTAATTGCCAAAAGTTTAAAAACTATAGCAGTAGAGCTAATTGCAAAATCAAGCCAGAAATACTATAGTAGTAATAAAAAAAGCAGTTTAAATGGCTTCAAATACCTAATTATGTTATGTATTTTGTATCTGCAAAAAAATAACAATTAAGGAAACCAGTGAAGCAGAGAGAGAGGATATCATGGATTCTCACTTTAATACAACAGAGCTTATTCCATGAGCCCGAAAAAAAATGAAGGCATGCCAGCTGTTGCCGCAGAGCAGATAAATCATTGCAAATGATATTGGGGCTACCATGGCTTAAAAAATATTTTGATTACCATTTTTACTCCGCCATGCTTATCTTAAGGCATGTGAAAGATTATCCAGATATGATGGAGGTGTAGCATGGCAAAAAATATGA
>NZ_AUEY01000143.1 GCF_000426225.1 Desulforegula conservatrix Mb1Pa | reverse complement strand
CCGAATATATTCCGTCCATTTTATTTGCCCCCGAATATCCGTGATATCCCCGTCAACATTCGTTCCTCGATCCAGATCGCTCCGGCAGACTGTCTTGCAAAATCTTCCATGTCATCTGCCGGACTCTCCCTCAGAAAGAACCGGATCAGCAGGCCATACTGCTCAATGGCGCTTGATCCGATTTCTTCCCTTGCTTTTGCGATCAGTTTCCCAGGTCGCCAAATCCCACAGCCTTGAGCAACTCGTTTCCGAAAGCGGAAGCAAGACCAGGATAAATCTTGAAGTCTTCCTGAATCCGGGCCTTGTCTTCAGGATGAACAGCATCCAGACAAAGCCCTTCCAGGGCCTTTGCCGGAGATTTCATCATCTGCTTCTGACAGCGATCCACTGACGGAGTTTTTGGGCGTTTGAAACGAAATGCTTTTTCAATTTCTACGTCTGCGAAAGGGTCATTAAAACTGTGTTTAAATTCTTTGTAATCGCCTGCATTTTCTTCTGGCATTTTTCTTCTCCTGTTATTTTTAGTAGGTCTGATTGAGGCGTGCCGAAATCAGACAACTCATAATGTCGGTTTTCGCTTGCGCTCAAACCGACCTACGCATCTGTTTATATTTGTTCAAAATCCTAAAAGTTTTTTGCGAAGCTTTTTTTCAAAAAAGCGACCCTCTTCAAAATCCCTTTTAATATGCCGGGGTTCCATCCCATTCGATTGGACTCAACACCACAAAATCGAATTTGAGCGCGCCCACGTTATCCTCATCCTGCTTGCCTGAAGTGTCAGACTTTGTGATCATAACGTCTGGCAGCTTGTCCGTGATTGTGGGCTGACCATCATTTGCGTAAGACACGTTGATATTGAACGGCGTGGTCTTGTAATACGATCCTCCGAGGGATTTTCTGAGACGTTCAGCCTCATCACGATCCAGAGTCATGGAGCCGCTTGCCTTGTAGTTTTTCCTGCCGTATCCTCTGGGCTTGCCGCCTTTGCCATATCTTGCTTCGACCGGCCTTTCATCCGCGTAGCTGATTTCGGTTATGCCCACAGCTCCGCCGGAAGGCAGCTGGATTTCTATTCCTTCCCAGTCATAAAGATTTCCGTTAATAGGCATTTAGTACCTCCTGTTTTAGCTGGCCTGTTTCAGCCTTGGGTCAAAGGATCCGCCCGCATATGTGTAGCCAGCATAGAGCTTGATGGATCTTATGATCGGTATGCCGATCAGGGTCATTTCCACAGCCACACCATTATTTACGATGTCCTGGCCTGTCGGGATGCTGACCTTGTAACCGGCCATTTCCTGGGGCACAGAAGCCGTCATTGTTCCAAGCGCCGTTTCTATACTTGCCTTGAGATAGTTGATTCCGCTGGCTCCGCCTTCACGCACAGGATCTCCGGCTTCATCATAAAGAGCTTTCAGGGCCGCGATTCTTGCCAGCCTAACAGCCTTGAACACGACACGGAGCACTTCCTCATACCTGTAGTCGCTTGTCGCGTCCGCCATTGTCCTTGAGTCTCCCCAGTAAGGAGATTCAAGCCCGGCGTAATACTTGGCAGTCACAAACCCGGATGCTTCGAGCTGTTTCTGCATCGCGTCCGTGAAGCCTGAAGGCAGCGCGCCCTGGGAAATTCCTCCGTCACGTACTCGGCCAGCGGCCCTCATGACAGGGATTGAAAGAACCCTTCCGGCAAGAAGACCTGCCCAGTTCCTTGTGATGCGCTTGCCTGTTATGTCAGAGGCTTCTCCAAAAGCTGAACATACGATCACGAATCTGTGGCTGAATCCCTGACGCTTTTTGATCATTGCCGCCGTCCAGGTGTTCAGATCCTCATCAGCATATGGAAGACGGGTTTCCGCCCTGAAATATAAAGGCCTGTGAATCGCCCAGAGAGAATCCGCCTTTACGCCCATGGCTGCCCAGTCAACAGAATCAGACGGCCCGACAATATAGACTGATTCCACGTCAAATCTTGCGAGCGGTTGATCAATGGCTGTCATGATTCCGCTTATGGATGGAACCGGCTCAAGAACCGAAAATGCATAGATTGTTCCGGCCACCTGGGTTCCGGTTGCTGTTATGGTGACGCCGATATCTCCGCATGCGATCACTCCGGAAAGAGGAACAGTCTGCACCTGGGATGTCGAATCACCGCCGTCAAGGCTGAGTGTATATGTGGCCGTGTTCAGAGCGCCTCCCGCGACTATTGTCAGAAGGATGTCAGCTCCGGCCTTTGGCGTTCCTGACGCGGTAATATCCGGCCCGGTTCCTGTCTTTGTCACAGGCCCGATCGGAGTGCGGACGGCGAACATATACCTGTCGCCAGCAATATGGGTTCCTGCGGAAAGGGTCAGGGTAGCGCCTGTCGCGGGTACTGTAATCTGGCCATTCGCCGCTGTCGGAGTTGTGGTTCCGAATGTTGATCCGCCATTGGTTGAAAGCTTGTAAGTGGCCGTGGCAAGCGCCCCGCCCACGACAATCTCCACGACCACGTCGGCATTCAGGGTAGGCGATCCTGTGGCTGTGCCATCAGGCCCAGTGCCAGTATGACGCACTGGAGAAATATAACCGCCAGGCAGCCCGGCAACAGGCACGGCAATAACAACAGAGTCCTGGCCTGATGTGGCGAAAATATCCCTCAGCCTGTCCACAAGAGGCCCGACACCCAAAAGCGCGTTAAGATCCGAAGATCTGCCCAGTAGATAAGCCTTGCCCGGAGTTCCTGTGCTGCAAACTCCCGCCACCATCACGGATCCCGACACGTCACCCGGAGAAATGCCGCTTATGCCATCGTTTAAGAATTCGAGTACATCGCCCATTTATATCCTCCCTCCACCCATTCTGCGGGCCTTGAATCTGTCCAGGGCCGCCATGAAATCCTCACGGCTTACCTGTTTGCCTCCGGCCCATTCAGCTGCCCGGAAAAAGGCGACCCTTTCCCAGTCCGCAAGCCCGGCTTCTTCAGCCAGAGTTTCAATATCAATAATTTCAGGAAGCCCGGAAAAAGCAGATTCTTTCTGCTTTTTTGATCTGGTATCCGCAGCCTGATTTGCTCCATCCTGGATGCCCGTATCCGCTGCGCGTTCGGTTTTGTTT
>NZ_AUEY01000142.1 GCF_000426225.1 Desulforegula conservatrix Mb1Pa | reverse complement strand
ATATTTTTTGCCATGCTACACCTCCATCATATCTGGATAATCTTTCACATGCCTTAAGATAAGCATGGCGGAGTAAAAATGGTAATCAAATAAATTATTGTGGTTCTGCCTAATTTTCAGTTTAGGTTCTTTTAAAACCGCAGCTGTCAAAACAAACAATTTTTTGCCTCCGGCGGGTCGCTTTTTGAAAAAAGCTACCCGCCGGAGGCATTTCCGCATCAATATTGGCCATAGTCTATCTCAAATCTCAAGAGGCCGCCAGTCCTGAAAAACAGGCTGATACCCTGTTTCAGTTATTGCGGAAACCATCTGCTCCACGCTTCTTTCGTCAGAAATATCAAACTGGCCGGTGCCTTCGTCTTTTTGGGTATGGCCGCCGACAGCAGTTGTAACGCCTGCCGACATTCTTGTCACGCCCAGTTTCATGATCTGGTTTCTGAACTTTGAGCTTTCCCTTGTTGAGATGGAAATACCGCATCTTGGCATAAATATGCGGAGAGCCAGCATTATTTGAACAAAGCTTATGTCTGATACCGGAAACTTTGGCTCATATGATCCTGCGTGGGGTCTCATCCTTGGAAGGGACATGCTGATTTCTACGTCCGGGTATTTATCCTGAAGATAGGCAGCATGCAGACCAGATATGAATGAGTCGATTCTCCAGTCATCCAGCCCAAGCAGAGCGCCAACGTTGACCATTCGCATGCCTGCCTTGCAGCCCCGTTCAGGAGCATCAAGCCTGAATCTGAAGTCTTTTTTGGGACCAAAAGGATGAAGCGAGTCATAAAGCCTCTCATTATAGGTTTCCTGATAAATAGTCAGACCATCGACTCCGGCATTTACAAGACTGATGTATTCCTGTTCTGTCAGGGCATATATTTCAATGGCTATGGAGCTGAAATATTCTTTCAGTTTGCGGCTGCATTCCTCAAGATAACCTATGGTGGCAACTTTGGGAGCATCTCCCGTTAGAATAAGTATATGCCTTAAACCAGTATCTGCTATTGATTTTGCCTCATCACCCAATTCATCTATGGTCAGCTGCTTTCTGGGTATTTTGTTATTGCAGCCGAATCCGCAGTAAACGCATCCGTTTGTGCAGAAATTGGACAGATAAATCGGAGTAAACAGCTGGATTATTCTGCCGAACTGCCGAATTGATATCTCATGGGCTTTTTGTGCCATGTCTTCTATAAATGGCTCTGCGGCAGGGGAGAGTAGTGCAAGAAAATCTTCCGGCGAGCATGTCCGGCCAGCAAGGACTCTCCGGACATCATTTTTTGATATATTGCCGATGTAACCGGAAATATCCTGGGACTTGATTGACTCGATCACTTCATAAAAACTCATGCTTATGCTCCGGTGCTTTCAAATAGAAATCCGGTCAATGGAGAAGACGCTGATGCCCGTCCCTGACTAACAGCGCCTGTACCTGCCAGAAAAGCGGTTCTTCCTGCTTCGACTGCTCTTCCAAAAGCCTCTGCCATTGCGATTGGGTCTTTGCTGCCTGCAATTGCAGTGTTGACAAGACATGCGTCCGCCCCCATTTCCATTGCCTCACATGCGTGGGAAGGTTTTCCGATTCCTGCATCAACGACAATGGGGATTTTTATTTCATCAATTAGAATGCCAAGCATTTCCTTGGTTCTTAGCCCTCTGTTGCTGCCAATCGGAGCGCCAAGCGGCATGACAGCGGCAGCTCCTGCATTCACCAGGGCTTTTGCGACCATCAGATCAGCATTGACATATGGAAGTACGACAAATCCTTCCTTGGCCAGAATCTCGGTGGCTCTTACTGTTTCATAACCGTCAGGCAAAAGATATTTGTTGTCTGAAATTACCTCTATCTTTATCCAGTTTCCGCAGCCCATTGCCCTTGAAAGACGGGCTATACGAACCGCTTCTTCCGCAGTTCTCGCACCTGATGTATTTGGCAGAAGCTGGACAGTTTTTGGGATATGTTTCATCACATTATCTGTTTTTGCCGCAAGATCCACTCGTCTAAGGGCGACTGTAATCACCTGGCTGCCAGAAGCTGATAAAACTCCCGGGATAAGTGTGTCAGACGGATATTTTCCTGTTCCCACAAAAAGGCGGCTTTTCAGTTTCAAACCACCGATCTCGAGGTCATCATCATAAAATTTGGATTTGGAAAGGTTCAGATCCATTATTCTTATCCTCCTCCCACAAAGCTCAGAACTTCGAGCCTGTCGTTTTCTTTTAGTACAGTTTTTGAATAATGCTCTGTTTCAATGACGGTTTCGTTAAGTTCAACCACCACAGAGTCAGGTTTAAGATCGTTTGACGACAGAATTTTATGAATTGTCGTACCCACTTCAAGCTCTTCTGTTTTGCCATTTATTATTATTTTCATGAGTCTCTCTGATTTGTATTTGTTCACAAAAGCCTCTGTGAGATTAATCTGCCACCCCAAAAGATGATCGTAGGGTGCTCAAGCCGCAAGGCTTGTGCACCAGATACGAGCGCTTTTTGTCCGTAATCAGCATTAATCGGGTGCCTTTATATGGTTTTTACCGTAAAAAGCCAATTCGTAGGATTAGAGAGCCCTTTGCTCGTAATCCGACGTCGATCCGAATGCCTACCGGTCGCTTTTTTAAAAAAGCTCCGCAAAAACTTTTTGTTAAAAAACCAGATTTCTGGCGCATAAAACAACAAAAGGCCTGCCAATATGGCAAGCCTTGAAGTGTCCTTATTTATATGCTGCCTGAAAGGGCAGCCAGACATTTCATTGCTTCCCTACGGCAGTATGAACTGCTTCAGGTTCCAAGGGTCGGAATTAAATCCCTCTCAGCCCGTTTTGCTTTAAGGCTCCCCCAGCAATCGAATACAAATCTTTGTTCTTATACGAAATGCCTTGTCTGAAAGTAAAGGTTTTTTTGATGGGCATATGACAGCGTTTTAAAATCTGATTTTATCAGCAGCATTATGGGCACAATCTGCGAATTCCTGATTGCTGTAATTTCTATTCTGGCAGGCATTTATTGCTTAACACAAGGTCTCGATTGGAGCGGTAGCTTTTTAGTAGGCTCTGGGCTAACATGCCTTGTTGTGGTTTTTGTGTATGGCAGCAATTAACGTAGAAAGGAAAGGGAAATAGTTATGGATTTGAGTTCAACACCAAAACCGGCAAAAGTCTGGAATATACGTGAATCTTACTTTTTGTGACCTTGTCATCCTTGAAGAAAACCAAAAGGCAAAAAGGAATTTGATTACCACTCTGCTTCAGCCATAGAAAGCATGGTTGATGGCATGGGCGGAGTCCTAAGAGCAACATAAATAAGTCTGTGAATCATGGAC
>NZ_AUEY01000141.1 GCF_000426225.1 Desulforegula conservatrix Mb1Pa | reverse complement strand
TCATCAAAAAAAAGATTTACGATCCTAACGGCTTCAGGTCTTGTTATTCTTGCCTCTGTTTTTAATTTTTCGATCAATTCGAGTTTGTTCATATTTTTTAATTTTGCCTGCTATGTTTTTTAGTTTTTCCAGAAAGCCTTTTTGAATACATTACAGGCAAAAATCAATTCATATTTCTGGACTTGTTCCAGATGGTTCTCAACCACGCTTCTTTTTTGTCAGGCTTCTTACGGAGATTATCCAGGTCAAAAGAGCTGGCCTGTTCCATAACAGCCTTTACTTCTTCAGAATCAGGGGTTTTTACATAAGCTTCATAAAACATGAAAAATGACGCTTCAAGTTTAAGAGCTTCCAGTTCTTCCAGCTCTTTTCTTTTTTCAGCGACAAAAGCCTCCAGACGCTTTTTCTCGGCCTCTTCGTGACTGACGTACCCATTTGGCTTAGCCCACATGCCAAATTGCCTTATTCCGCCAATCAGGTGCGCCAGATGAGTCTTTTCTGGTTGACGTGATCCTGGCTGCGAAAATTCAAAAGCATAATATTTCATCGACTGAATAAAAAGCTCCGGATCAATATTGTGATGTTCTATATTTTTTTGGATCATATCAGAAGTCACACCCTGTTTTTCCCAAAAACACATTTCAGGATGATCAAGAAAGCTTTCGCGCGCGGTAGTAGTAGTTTTATATATATAACTACTACTACTATTAGCGTCATGACCTTGTGGTGATACTGATACTGTAGTGACCTGATACTGATACTGATACTGTGGTGACCCGCAGTAAGCTGTTTTTTTGTTGTTTATCCGATAAGAAAAAAGCTTAGTGGATCTGTTATATCCTGTCACTAAAATAAGCTCAGATGCCTCAAGTTTTTTCATTACTTTTCTGATGGTACAATGAATAAATCCAGTATCTTTTGATATTCCCCATTTGTTATAATGGCCTTCCATACCACGCCCTAAAAACCAGTTATAAATTTGCATTTGTATGTCTGTTAATTCTACTTTTTGAGACTCTTCTTTTTGATGGTGACCTGATACTGATACTGATACTGCCATGATACTATCATGATACTGTTTGCGTGGCGATACTGTAGTGATATTATCATGACCTTGTGGTGATACTTTAGTGATATTATGGTGATACTGTGGCGCTACTATAGTGCTATTATCATGATACTGTGGTGATACTTCGACTTCCTTTTTTATGCTATCCGGCATCTGAAAAGCATCAAGTTTTTCTTTTGCTTCTTTAAAAACAAAACAGCTTACAAGATCATCAAGTTTTCTTTTTGCCATTTAATCCTCCACTATAGAAATAAGTTCAGCTGCAAGATTCCTGAATGCTGCCGCTCCTTTGGAAGATTTATCAACCGTGAAGATTGTTTTTTTTAGAAGCTCTGATTTTTGAAAGCCTGTTTTCGACGGGATTATTGTTTTGAAGACCTGTTCCGCTCCGAATGTTTCATTAACACGGTTTGCAATGGTTATGGAAACAGCAGTTCTTGCGTCATATCTGTTTATCAAAAGCCTTAAAAATTTTAGGTCTGGATTTCCTTGTTTTTTTACTGAGCCGATAAGCGATAATGCTTTTAAGAGCCCTTCAACACTTGCCCCTGACCCTGAGTCAATTGGAACTATTACGCAATCTGAAGCATAAAGAGAGCAGATAACAAAGCTGCCCATATTTGGAGGGTTATCTATTATGCAATAGTCATAATGATTAAGTGCGTAATCCCTTAGTTTGTTTCTGAGCCTGAAAAAGCTTTCAGGCGCATTCATTATCATGTCTGGTTCAAGTCCGCCCGTAATACCTATATTTGGCAATATTGACACGTTTTTTAAGTTGGTAGGGTATATGGTTTCGGAAATATTTATATCGTCTTCCGTTGGATCTAATATTTCGAGAAGGCTTTTTCTTATATGAATATTGTCCGGCATTAAGTTGGAGGTCGTATTACATTGAGCGTCTATATCAACGACAAGAACTCGTTTCTTTTTTTTGCCGAGTGCGTCAGCTAAATTGCAAGTTGTTGTTGTTTTTCCAATGCCGCCTTTATTATTGACTACAGAAATGATTATTCCCATATGCTACTCCAGTTTATAATGGGTTGCAAGATAGGTGTTACATAAGAAATAAATAGCTGTATTGTCAATAAAAAATAGTTGTATATTAGCTATGCGCTAAATATAAATTGAAGTATAGAGGTGTTGGAATACTTAAATTATTATTGGCAAACTTTGCCATAAATATTATACTTAAAAAATAAACTCTATTATAAGGAGGTTTCTTTATGGCAACACTTAATATATCTATGCCTGATGAGCTCAGATCTTTTGTAGAAACACGAATACGCATGGGCGATTATCAAAGTGCCAGTGATTATTTACGCGATCTGATAAGGCATGACAAAGATGAAATTGATAAACTTTTGATGGAGGGCATTGAAAGTGGCAAAGCAACTCCGCTAAATATGTCAGCTATGAAAAAGAAAGCCCAAGCTTTACTCGTAAAAGAGCAAGGTTAATAAATGACCAAGATTTTGATAAAGCCAGCGGCGGAAGAAGATTTAATTAACCTGTGGGTTTATATTGCACAAGATAATCCTACTGCGGCAGATCGAGTTTATGAAGCCGCTGAAACAACATTTGAAACCATTGCTTTTATGCCTAATATCGGCACAATATATCAATCAAAGTGGGTAAAACTACAAGGTATAAGATTCTTTCCAATTAAACATTTTCCTAAATATATCATCTATTATAGGGCTACAAAGGATGGTATCGAAATTATCCGAGTCTTACATGGCCATATGGAAAAAGACAGGCAATTAAGATCAAAAAGTTAATATTGGGGTGTATAAATTGCAAAAGAGAAAAGTCCGATAAGGTAACAATAATGCTAACTCCCCATCAGGTTTCGACCTATGGTGCGGGGCTGCTTCGGTAGCCCCAGCTTTTATAATTTTTATCCAGCTAAACCAGCAGCCGGATTAGATAGAGCGTTCCCTGCCTGATAATAAGAAAGGGCAACCCCGACGGTCTTGTGTCCGGACATTGCCATAATATCGCTTATGTTTTTGCCTTGCCTGCCGCCTTCAGTGATAAATCCGGATCTCAGGCTGTGACCAGAAAAGATGGAAGGATCGAGGCCAGCGAGTTCGGCCCTTTTCTTGACTATCCTTGCGACGGCCTTGTCAGAAAAATCCCTCAAAACCTTTCCAGACTTTGACAGCCTCCTGAATATTTGTCCTTCGGCCACTTCAGATATTTCAAGCCAGTCGGCCAGAGCTTTTGCGGCCCTGCCTATTATGGGAACTGTAAAGCCTTTTCCTTCCTGGTCAGTTTTGGATCTTCTTATTATAAAGGAGTATCCTTC
>NZ_AUEY01000140.1 GCF_000426225.1 Desulforegula conservatrix Mb1Pa | reverse complement strand
TCCATGATTCACAGACTGATTTATGTTGCTCTTAGGACTCCACCCATGCCATCAACCATGCTTTCTATGGCTGAAGCAGAGTGGTAATCAGAATATATTTTGGGTATAATAATTCAGTAATCATGGGGAATATGGATACCAATGAAATAAAAACCATCAGTAACGGCACTGGTTTTTTATTCGCTATAGATCCCGAAAATGAAAAAATTTACTGGGTTACCTATAAACAAGACTCAGATGATTCGATGACTTCTAATAGGATTCCTGAGGAAGCGATGCAGTCTCGGGAGAATCTGAAGAAGTTTGTTGATTCCAAGAATAAATCTGGCAAGCAGTATACCCCCAATATTCTCCGCACCAATCTTGAAGGCAAAGAACTGGTCAATCTCGGTGATCTGAATGGATTGATGGATGATCCGGTTGACATAGCCATAGAACCGAAAACTAATAAAATGTACATAGTCAACTGGGATAGCAGCACAATAATCAGGGCAAATCTTGATGGCACCGGTGCGGAAAACCTGGGAAACCTCAATGGCACGGTTGATCACCCGAGGGGTATCGCCGTACTCCCTCCGGGTGTTGTGCGAAAGTCTCAGGACTCAAATAAATAATCATTGCTGTTTGAGGCTCAGAAAAGAAACGCGTTCGATGTCTTTTCCCATTTGATTGTGGAATGAGGTTTGGCTCCGTAATGATGACCAGGCCAGACTATTGTGTCGCCGGGTAGTGTGAGGAGGCGTTTTTTGATGGATTTCAGGAGCACTTCGGTGGAGCCGCCGGGCAGGTCTGTTCTTCCTATTCCTCCGACAAAAAGAGAATCTCCGGTTATGACGTTGCCGGGATAATAAAGGCATATTCCGCCGGATGTGTGGCCGGGTGTGTGAATGACTTCAAGCTTTCCCTTGCCTATTGTTATTTCGCTACCATCTTTGAGAAGAATATCAGCTATTGGAGATGATTTTCCGCCCATCATTTTTGACATTGTTTTGCTTACAAGGCCGCCGAGTCTTTTTGCCTCGTCTTTATGGATAAGAAGTTTTGCGCCTGTGGCCTCGATGATTTCCCTGTTTCCTGATGTATGATCAGGGTGGGCATGGGTGTTTATGACGTATATGACCTTGAGGCCCATTTCCTGAACTGTTTTAAGTATCTTTCTGGTGTTAAAAGCCGGGTCTATAAGGGCGCAAACTTTTTCTTCAGTGTCATAAACAATATAGCAGAATACTGCCATTGACCCAACGAGCATCTGCTTGATTTCTAAAGCCATTTAAGTCTCCGAGAGTAAGTTTTTGATTCTAAAACAAAGCGTTTTGTTCATTAATCATGGAAGAAATTATCCAGCTCCCTAAAATCCATAAGTTTTTTGCGGAGCTTTTTTTCAAAAAAGCGACCCGCAGGAGGCCCGGGTTTTTGATTTTTGACTGATGATTTTTGAGATATTGTCTGACATCTTTAAATCAGTAATGCAAATTCATCATGCAAGGCACTTGATGGTGCGCAAGCCCTTGGGCTTGAGCACCTTACTTTTAACAGGTTACAGAAACACGCCGAATTCAATGAAAGGCCCTTTTATTTCTGTATCCAGCCTTAGTCCGTCGGTGTCCATATCTATGTCGTCGTATCTGTATCCGCCTGAGATGAACATTATATGGGCGATGTCCTGCTTGATTCTTGCTATTCCGCTGAACCACTGCTGGTTGTCGTAAGAAGAAACCCTTGCTTCGGCTTCTACGGATAATCCTCCGAAGATGCTTATTGCTCCAGCGCCGTAAAGCATGGGAACCCAGGTCTGGGTGTCTTTTGAGACTTTTTTGACAGAGTCCTTAATCTCCATGTCAGTATCAATCATCCTCATGTTTAATCCTCCTTCAACCCGAAGGTTTCCAAGTGTTGCAAGGCTGAGGAAGGGAACTTCCCAGAAAAGAGCCATATCATATTGATTGATATTCATTTCTGATGTGAACGGATCATTGAATGTCGAGCCTCCAAAATTAAATCCGGCTTGATCGCCTTTTTCATCCATGTTCACTGCCGCGCCCATTATATAAATATTGGGAAAAACAGGGAGGTATGCTTTTATTCTGCCTTCGAGGGTTGTTGTTTCATCGTAGCCCAGATTGTCATCAAGGCTGATGTCAGATGATGATTTATAACCTGTTTCACCTGATGTTGAAGCATACCAGCCTCCTGCAGCTGCCTGAACGAGCAGTGTGTTTCCTGCAAAAGAGTTGGAAGCAAAAAGTAAAATACCCAAAATACTTAAAATAATTGTTTTCTTCATTTCTTTGACCTTTTGTTTATATTTTGTATTTAATTTTAACCATCTCACAAAGCTTTCTAAAAACTTCTTCCCCAGTCAGGCTTGCAGCCTCGCACTCGTTGGCGAATCTTTCAAAAGCCTCTTTTTGTTCAGGATCATTGAGAGCGTATACTTTGTCTGTATAGCATATTTTGAATGAATTGTGATTATATGCTATTGCAGGCCCGTACAGGCTCCCTGATACCGGATCACCGCTTATTTTTTTAGCCATGATCAAGATTGCAGGGCTTGTTTTTACCTGTGGCGATTTAAATTTGAGAAGCTCAGAAAATATCAGAATACCTTCTCTTATGCCTTCAGTATGTTTTTCAGCGAGGGACGCCATTGCCTGATACATTATTTCTTCCAGTTCTATTTTGGTGACCGAAAGGTCGAGGCTGTCAATAGCCTCTTTTGTAATGGTTTCGAGGGTCGCCATTTTTTTTTCGATAATGGCCCCTTCATCCCAGAGTATTTTTTTTATGGTTCCTAAGCTCAGCATCTCCTTTACTGTCGGGCTTTTTCTTGTGGCGACATCTTCAGGAGATGTTCTATAGGCGGCGAGTTCGGCATCAAGTACAATTACCTGCCTGTTTTCAGGCTCCTGCCCTTTGAAATACATATCTATGTCCCTGAGATGCTGGTGCTTGTATCCGGCGGCCTCAAGAATAAAAATCGCATTTTGTTTGTCAAGCCTTGGTTCCCGTGCCGAAAAAATTGACTCGCCAACAAGCTGTGATGCCAGTTTTATTCTTATTTTTTTCAGTATGTTATCTTTTAGAGTCATTGTGGTAATTCCGGAATTTATTTGTGCTGATCATTCGGCCTGTTTTAATCAGGAGGCCGCATTCTAAAAAGGGGGCACTGATGGTTTGTTTGAGTATTTCTATACTCCAGTTCAATGTTAAACAAAATACTAAAAAAACGCATGTTTTTAATGGCTCGATAATACAAGCTTCTTGCACTGAAAACGTTTTCGGGGTTATAGTTTAAAAACCTTCTGGAATTATATACTTTTTATGTTTGTTTTTTGAATGACGCTTTGCTTAAAGAGCTTGTTTGAATGGCATATTTGAAAACTCTTATCCGAAATTGCATCGCAACATAATTAATCATAAGTAAACCCCCGGCTCTGCCGGTGGACTCACAGAGTTTGACAGATCCTGGAATAAGAAGAAGTCTCCAATAACTGAACCGC
>NZ_AUEY01000139.1 GCF_000426225.1 Desulforegula conservatrix Mb1Pa | reverse complement strand
TGAGACACAGAGGTCAAAATTATATAAGGATTTGTTGATAGGATTTTCACTTATATTTTCAGAAAATCTGTCCAATCAAAACCGACCACTTATCTGTTCCTGGTCTGTCAGTTGTGCTGGCATGTTTGAAATATATACAGGTGCTGATTCAAGTTTTATGTTGTTCCTGATAGCCCATGCAGTAAACCTCCTTGTAAGCCCGTTGTTGCCCTCTCCTGCGATATAGACAACTGCCCCCGCTTTAACACTGCTTCCATAAAAGTCTGTCCCTGTGGCGATCCTGCAAGCCCAATCAACCGCAAGAAAACTTTTGCCGCTCCCAGGGTCTCCAATCGCAAGATTCATTGAACCTTCTTCAATATATCCCTTAATCAACCAAGAGATGTTCCTGAGCTTTATTTCTCCGAATCTGACAAGCTGGAATTTCCCTCGCGGCTGTTGCTTCTGGTTTATCACCTTTTCAACCTGAATCTTTACCGCCTCGATCCCTTCAAGTTTCATCAGATCGTTGAAATCGGTGTCTTTGTCTCCTCGTTCGCCAGAGAAGGAAGGAACAGCAAGCAGCCCATTCACAGCTCTTGCGGCTTCTGTTGCCTTGGTAATGCCCGGATTACCTTCTGTTCTGTGGTCATCATCCGAGCATATAATGATTTGAATTTCAGGATATTTCGCCCTTAACACCCTTGCCACCGCTCCCAGATTTCCGGCATCGAATGCACAAGCCACCGCCTGCCCTGTAGCCTCGTGAATTGTCGCGCTTGTTGCAAAGCCTTCAGCAAGAAGAATCTTTCCTTTTGGCTTTCCTATGACGAAATAATGCCCTTTCTTTGCCGTGTCCGGTGCGAACATCTTTGAACCGTCTGGTTTAATGATCTGGTGTCCGTGAATCTTGCCATCAGGGCCATAAACAAAAACAATCAGATTGCCGTTATCATCCTGTTTTGCGCCATGTGGTGAAATCTTCTTTTCTTTCAGATAAGCATGGTCAGGACTTGCAAGGGGAAGAGTTAAAAACAGTTCTGTTGAAAGCCTGCTGCGTTCCTCCTGTGCCGCCGAAAGTATCAATGCGGCTTCTTCCTGAGCCTGTCTTATTTGCTCCTGAAAGGCCTTTTTCTCTTCTGGCGTTCTTGCTGCTCTTATCTGCCAGCTTCCTTTTATTTGCTGTCTCATACATCCGAAAACAGCCCCCTCACCATCAGGATAAATTTTGATATACCCTGATCTATCCCCGGTCTTTCCATTGGTTGAAAATCTTGAAAACTTCCCTGGTATCAGCTTATCAGGTGTTATAAGTGATCCGGGAATCTGTCTTGTTAAGGCTTCAATGATATTTTTGGAATCAAATGGAATCATACACCCCCTTAAACAATAGTTCCGTTAATGAGTGCCATGATGTCCTCGACGCGCCACGCTGTGCATCTTTCTGAAATTTTTAGAGGCTTTGGAAATCGTCCAGTTTTAACCCCAGCCCAAAAAGTGCTTTTTGAAACAGGCACTATTGCAGGGATGCCCTTTTTTTTATTGCCTATTATTTGTTCGAGTCTGAGTAGTCCGGTCTGAGGTAATGAGTTTTTCAATATATCGCTCTCCATTGTGGGTTCAGGGCAACCAGAGATTGATTGCCCGGTTCGTTAATGTCTGATGCGATATTAAGAGGTGAGATTAGGTTTGTATAAGGCGAAGAAAAAAAATTCTTGGAAAAAAATCGCCTTATTTTGTTTCTTTTTCTGGCGGGAATAGGCGTTTTATCATTGCTGGCCAATCAGATACAGGCCACAAACCCGGAGCAAAAGCAGAACAAAAAACTAAGAATTTTCCTTTATACATTTCGGCATGGTTGTCCCAATATACGCTTGGTTTTTTTTTAGTTACGCGCCGATAAAACCCGCCAATTAATTTGAATAGCATGTCTTGAAGGGTAACATGATCTTCTTCATTTTTTATGTTTGCATATTTTTCTTTCAACTCTTTAGTGAGCTTAATAAAATCAACAATATTATGCTCCCCTGTTCTAAATAAAGTTGAATACTCAAACCACTTTTCCGTCGGCTTCATTAATCCAATTCTTGGTTGAAAGCCTGTATCTATAACAAATTCTTCAATTGCTTCTATGAAATTCTCTCCTAAATTTGCAATACGCTCTAACTTTTTAGCTGTATCAGAAGGTCTTGAATTCCTATACTCTTCAGGCATGAGTCTCGCTGCAAGACCATAAAGTTCTGAGATCCTCATTACCTCCACTATTGTTGCGATAGCATCTTCATCTATGATTTCTTGACCAATTGCTCTTTCAAATGCAGCAAGTTTACCCATAAATATTTTTTGCCATACCTTGCTCCAGCGAAAATACTCAAAAAATAGGTCAAGGTTTAGGCCGCCTGTCTCCTTATCGCTAAGCGATATTTCTATGCCTTGTTTTTTTTTGTATTCAACGAATTCCGGCCAATCGTTATTCTCTCCCTTTAAATATTCTTTACGTTTTTCTTTATCTACTTTTGGAAAGCAATTCATCCGCGCCTCCTGTTGCGCCCTGAATTTTTATGCGGGAAACTGCATCAGGAAATACAGCTTTCAGCCCGTCGGCCTATCCCGCAAATTTTTGAGTTTCCTGGTTGCGCCCCTATACACAAGGAAACTATGCAACTTTTTAAGTTAAGTTGTTGATATTTTTATAAATATCTTATTATTGCAAGAAAACATCCGTGCAACCTTCAATAAAATCAATGAGTTATCCATATTAACACAGAGTCAGTAAACTCATAAGGAAACTTTTGGTAAACTGCTTGTAAACCACCTGGGAAACTTCCATGCAACCGGACAAGAAACTTTAAAAAACGTCCTTTTTCCCTTATGGCGTCCTTTTGCTATTAAACGCCATTTTTAATGGTATCTAAAAGCTTTTCGAGTACATTTCCAAAGAGAAAACTTTTTTGCCGGACACTCAAAAAGACTGACTTTGCCCGGAGAGATAAGGTGGTTGTGAAAGTCTATAATCAACTTGTAGTGCAACGTCATACATCACCTCATAGACTGCCTCCTCAAACCCTCGAAAGTAAGAAATTTCATTGATAAAATTTTTTTCACCATGAGCAATGCTGTTGCGTCTAATCACCAAGGTACGAAGTTTGGCATCATTTTTTTCTGCAATACTCGTATCTAAGTCAGCAGTCTTGAATAGATCTATCAATACATCTGGCCACAGATTGGATTTGGTGTCGACATCCGGAAAATTTGGGTTGCTTGAGAGATGATCAATCTGGAACTTTTCAATTTTGGTCAACATGGCATCATATGGTAGACTCCTAATAGATCTCAGAGCGTCCTTTAGGGCAAATACTCTAGTGTTTGATGGTAAATGTTCGCATTTCCCTGCAGCTTTTGCGGCCTCGTCATAAAAGACCGTTAAAGTGTTTTTTGATCAACGACAGTTATAAATCCCCCCTGACGACAATTAGAATTCCCGCTTAATGCAAACCCGGTTATCCAATGTTGTGATATGGAGGATCA
>NZ_AUEY01000138.1 GCF_000426225.1 Desulforegula conservatrix Mb1Pa | reverse complement strand
ATGATCCTCCATATCACAACATTGGATAACCGGGTTTGCATTAAGCGGGAATTCTAATTGTCGTCAGGGGGGATTTATAACTGTCGTTGATCAGACGGGATCTTGAAACCGGGGAGTACCTTTTTGTCCGGCATGTCAATCATTTCTATGATTCAAAGGTTTCTGTCTTTTTTTATCGATATCTATCGGGACGCTATATCGTCCTTGCGGGTTGATATTAAGTCCTTTGGCTCGGGCTTTCGGCATGATTCAAAATGTATTATTATTTATAATGTTAATAATATCAATTTTTTAAAAAATAAAATCGCTTTGGCATGATTCTGGCTCTTTAAATGGGAACAATCCTCGTTAAGCACAGGATTCGACGGTCGTAAACTTAACTGATCATTTTGTTTAACATAAGCCATTAATAAGGAATCTGCCATGAGAACGAAACAACAGTATATAGACAGTGTAATGAAGCTTAGAAGAAATATCTTCTGCAAAGGCGAAAGAATCAGCCGTGACCACGAAGATCTTGAAATGACGCTGAATGTTCTCGGCCACACCTTTGAGGCAGCAGCCGACCCTGCTACAGCTGATCTTTGCACAGCAAAATCGCACCTGAGCGGCGAAACCATTAACCGTTTCTGCCATATCCACCAGAATCCACAGGATCTTCATAAAAAGCAGGACATGACCAGAATGCTTTGCCGTCATGTCGGATACTGCATAGGACGCTGCATGGGTGCTGACGCCACAAACGCAGTTAACTCCATAGCTTTTGAAGCTGACAAGGTTAACAACGGTAATACCGAGTATTACAAGAATTTCCTCAAGTGGCTCGATAATTTCCAGAAGAACGACTATGTCCTCGCCTGTGCCCAGACTGACACAAAAGGTGAGCGTATGCTCCGTCCTTCCCAGCAGCCTGATCCTGATCAGTATCTTCGCGTTGTTGAAAGAAAGAGTGACGGTATTGTTGTAACAGGTTGCAAGGTTCATATAACCCAGGCTTCAGTTGCAGATGAAATCATGGTTGTTCCGACACGTGCGATGACAGCAGATGAAAAAGACTATGCTGTGGCCTTCGCAGTGCCATCTGACTATGATGGAGTTACACAGATAGTCCATCCCCACAACATGAACAGAAGAAAGCATTTCAAGCGCGGATTCGATTTTGGTGCGGTTGACTCATATGTAATCTTTGACAAAGTTTTTGTTCCTTGGGATCGAGTTTTCCTTTGCGGAGAACATCAGCACGGCGGACTTGCAGCCCTTCTTTTTGCTCTTTTTCACCGTCACAGCTATTCAGGATGCAAACCGGCAATAGGTGACGTGGCAATTGGTCTTGCGGCGCTTGCAGCAGAGGTTAACGGGATCGAAAAGACTCCTCACGTAAAAGAAAAACTTGCAAGCATAATCCAGATTGCTGAACTCGGATACGCTGCTGGTTATACAGCTTCTGCCTTAAGCAAGCCTGAAGTAAATATTCCGGGTTTCGGACAGGTTCCTTTCGGCCCTGGATCATATATTCCAAATTCGATTTATTGCAATGTGGGCCGCTGTCTTACTGGAGAAGCAGTTTTCCATGAGCAGGAAATTCTTTGTGACATAGCTGGCGGTGTTCCTGCGACCTTCCCTTATGAACAGGATCTTGTGAATCCTGAAACCAAGGCATACGTTGATAAGTATCTCAAACGCAATTCAAAAATGCCTGTCGAAGATCAGATCAAATTCTGGCTGTATTTCAGTGACATGACAGTATCTGCAATTGCAGGCAGTATGAACTACGCAAGCTTCCACGGCGGTGGATCTCCAATTATGGAGCAGATAGCCATTACCTCCCAGTATGACATCAAAGCGAGGAAGGATATGGTGAAAAGGCTTGCAGGAATGTCTTAAAGTTTAATCATGTTTTTCATTGGGAGAATAAAGAAAAAATGACTGAATCAAATAAGAATGAAAAATTTGATAAAGCTAACGCAGTGGAAAAAGTAGGTGACCAGATGCCATCTGGTATTGAGGATATAAGCCGAGTATTTGTCGAGCAGCAGAGCAATATAATCAATGAAGTGAACGACAGCATACATACTGACAGCTCTAAAAACAAATAAGTTGCATTTAACGATAGTCATGCGCGGATCTTAAGTCTCTTGGCCCTTTCCCCAGGCATCAGCCAAGGGCCAAGAGACTTGATCCGCAAAATAAGGAGATTTCAAGCATGATGAATGCTTTTTCATTGAAAAACAAAATAGCCCTTATCACCGGCGCAAGCAGGGGGATAGGTGAGCATATAGCAATGACTCTTGCACAGCAGGGGGCCTATTGCATCCTTGTCAGCAGAAAGATAGAAGGTCTTGAGACCGTTGTAAAAAAAATAGAGGAAGACGGCGGAAAAGCAGAAGCAATTGCATGCAATATGGGAGATCTTGAGCAGATTCAGTTCTTGATGGATCAGGTTAAGGAAAAACATGGCAGACTTGATATTCTGGTAAATAATGCAGCCGCAAATCCATATTTCGGTGAAATGATCAATGCAGAAGAGTGGGCGTGGGATAAAACCAACGATGTTAACCTGAAAGGTCCATTTTTCATGTCCCAGCTCGGTGCAAGACTCATGAAGGCAACAGGTGGCTCGATAGTTAATGTATCTTCTATAAATGGAATCAAGCCTGCTCATATGCAGGGCATATATTCAATTACAAAAGCAGCCCTCATCGCCATGACAAAGGCTTTTGCCAAGGAGCTTGCTCCATATAAAATAAGGGTCAACACACTTCTTCCAGGTATGACGGAAACCAAGTTCTCAAGCGCAATAACAGAAAACAAGGAAGTTGAAAAAGCCGTAATATCAATGATTCCTTTAAAAAGAATAGCTTCACCTTCAGAGATGTCCGGCGCTGTACTTTATCTTGTATCGGATGCGTCCTCGTTCACCACAGGAAGCATGATTACCTGCGATGGCGGAATGCTGGCATAATCAGAATATTCATAATCCCAGAGCTTGTTTTTCTCTGTAGGTCAGGCGATTTAAAGCATTGTCTGTCCTCATGAGCATAAAAAAATAATTGCCTATGTGCCAGCCTTCTGTTTAAGACTTAAAACCAAATCCTTTTTGGGTTAATGGACTCGCAATAAGTCAAAAAAAGAGCGTCAGCGTAATGGCGGAATTGATCAGATTCCAGTTGTTTTCAAATATTATCCTGAATCCGGTTCCCTATTTTCACCGGAACAGGCCCGCCGGAATGACTGAAATTGGAGTTTTTGCGATCTTGGCAAATTGAATTTCATTGGGGAACTTTTTTCTAAAAAGTTCCCCATCCCCCTAAAAATATATTTTTAAGTATAATAACAGTATATTATGCTTGTGTTATCCGCGATTTTTGAAAAAATTTGTGGATTTTTTTAAAGAAACCAGCCGACGACGGTCTAATTATTAATTTGATTACCATTTTTACTCCGCCATGCTTATCTTAAGGCATGTGAAAGATTATCCAGATATGATGGAGGTGTAGCATGGCAAAAAATATG
>NZ_AUEY01000137.1 GCF_000426225.1 Desulforegula conservatrix Mb1Pa | reverse complement strand
CCATTTTAATGCGTGCGGAAGATTAAATAGAGCAAAAGAAAAAAATTCAAAGATAGTTCTTTATCTATCATCATCAACAATATTCTTATTAGTTTTCCAGGTGATTGGTCTTGAATGGCAGATAGCTTCTTTAATTAAGATTGTAAGTTTCATAGGTTTATTAGCAACAGGCATAAGTTCTGTTTTCGAGTTAATGAATAAGGAAGATATTTCTTTTTTAATATGCCAACACAAATTATATGCAGAGAAATATAAGTCTCTCAGAGATGAATATATGAGCTTGATTGAAGAAACAATGAGTGCTTCGTCAGATGATCACATAATAAGAGCGAAAAGAGATGAGCTTCAAAAAAAATACAGTGCTATCGGTGAAAATGCTCCATCAACAACTTACGAAGATTATCAAGATGCTCAAAAAAATTTAGGGACGAATGTAAGCACAAATGAAGAATTTTCGTGGGATGATAAAGAAATAGATAAATTTTTACCAAAAGAATTAAGATTAAATTAAAATGAGGTAAGAATAATACATTTTCGTAGAGACTCAAATCAAATAGGATAAAAAAATGAAAGTAAGGAACATTAACGGAACAAGCGATAACACTTGCAAGTGCTCTGGCGGTTGGATTAAGCATTGGGTAAATTTTGGCGGAAAAACATTACCATTATATTGCTCTGAAATTAGTTGTACCGAAACTGATTTAGTTGGTGCGCATGTTCAAAAAGACAGCTCAACTGATAAAAATTGGTACATAGTACCGCTTTGCAAAAAGCATAATGCAAAAACTGATTCACTGACAATTGTGGACGGTACAGTTTTAGTTTCTGCAAATGTTAGTGAAACTTGTGGGAAAAAATGAAAAATATATTTTCCCATTGAATTTCATTATGGGAAAGCACTTTAACATAGCCATGTTTTAATGTCCGCTAATGTTATTTTACAGACATTATTGCTCCGGTGGCATAATATGTAAATCCTGAATTAAAATTAATGACTAATTTAGATGGGTTCACGCTTCAAATTTATGGCTGGGGTTTTGAACAGAGCTAATGGTCTTTCATGCACGGATAAATGTCTATCCAGTTTCCCAATATCTTGTTGTCCTCCAGTGGGTAGGCCATCGCTTTACATTCTTTTGTAGTTTCAGTTTTTGTAAATTTAATGCTCCAAGCATAATTCATCTGAAAAGCTTTTAATGCCTTGATATTCTGATTTTTAGTAAGTTCGATGCAATCTCCATACAGGCTTTTCCAATGATCTTTTAAATATTTACATGATAGTGTAGTCGCTTGAGCAGTTAATCCAGCGCACACAAAACTCGGTACATACTTATCTTTATTTATAGGATAGAGAATTCTTGCTATAAGAGCGTGCTCTGAGTCGTCACTATAATCAGGATTGGGAAAAGACTTTTCTCTCCTGAGAGGATAATGTATTTTATAAGTATCTGACTTAAAAGTCCTATTTCCATCATTAAAATCTACATAATCTATTTCAAAAAACTTGCCACTCATGGCCTCTATAGCTTTTGTCATTTGATTGAAACCTAACCCAATTGCAAAAATTCCCTTTTCAAAAAGTTCTTTGAGTTTCTCAATAGAATTCATATCGTCTTGAGTAGCCATGACCTCAATCCCTGCTCCAAATGAAACAAATAATTCCTGTAGAGCCAGTGTTCCCTCTATCTCGTCAATAGGTATAAGGCCAGAAATATTTTTTGGTTCCGCATCTTTAGCCTCTTGAGGCTTTCCTGCAATGTAGTATTCCATTTTTGTAGTTGGGTTGATTTTTATCATTATTGCAGGCATTCCTTTTTCATTAAAGCCCGATTTCCCGAAAAATTCCTCAAATTTATCGATGTCTCTCTTGGTTTTTGAGTACTCTTTAAGAAAACTAACAGTTAAGGCTATTAGGCAGCCAACTGACAGCTTAAGAGATAAGTCGCCAAACATCAGAACATTAGCCTTATAAATCTTCTGTGCTTCTTCTGTGATGACGTTCGTTGCGTAAAGCATAAAGAAAAAACCGAACAAAAATAGCAAAAGACCTAATATTAAGATTTCTATTGTCCCTGGTTCTTTTTTGAATTTTTTAAGTGCGGCCCCAAAATTTTTAAATGCGACCCTAAAATTTTTAAATACGACTGCAAAATATTTAAGTATTTTCAATGATAGCCCCGATCAATTAAATAAATTTTTATTTTCTTAACATTTTTTAACTCAATAATTGTGGCTCTAAAAAAAATCAATGCATATTTTTGTTTTGTCTATATGCTTTTTGCTCTTTTTTGGGTCAGAATGGACTATTGCTTGTGTTTGTTTTGGGGCAAAGTAATATTATGATAGTTTTAATGGTATCAAACCAATACTATTTTTTGAGTTTTTAAACAGGAAATTTTATGAAATTTTATGGTGGAATAGAAGCTGGGGGCACAAAGTTTATTTGTGCAGTCGGATCAAAACCTGATAACCTTAAAAAACTTGTCATCCCGACAACAAGCCCGGATGAAACCATTGCCGGCGCTTTAGATTTTTTTAAAAAGCAAAGCCTAAATATGCCTATATTTGCGATAGGGATTGGTTCTTTTGGTCCTGTTGACTTGGATAAAAACTCCTCTACCTATGGGTATATTACATCTACTCCAAAAGCGAATTGGGAAATGACTAACTTCATAGGAGCTATTAAAAAATCGTTCGATGTTCCTATCAGTTTTGATACTGACGTTAATGCGGCAGCGTTTGGAGAACATAAATGGGGAGCAGCACAGGGTCTTTCCACTTTTATCTACCTTACAATCGGTACTGGAATAGGCGGCGGGGGCATGATTAATGGTAGCTTGATGCATGGCCTACTACATCCTGAAATGGGACATATTATGATACCTCGTAAGATAGGCGATAAAAAAAGTTATTCAGGAAATTGTCCTTACCACAGTGATTGTTTTGAAGGTTTGGCTTCAGGTGCCGCTATACAGAATCGATGGGGAAAACCAGGTGAAAATCTTGATCCTGATCACCCTGCTTGGAGTTATGAAGCTGAATATATTTCTTATGCTTTAGTTAATTATATACTCACTATTTCCCCACAAAGAATAATTATTGGAGGTGGAGTCATGAAACAAAAACAACTTCTACCTGCTGTTCATACTAAAGTTAAGCAAATACTTAACAAATATATTAGGTCATCTATCATAACAGAGCATATAGAGGATTATATAGTGCTTCCTGCTTTAAATGATGCTTCAGGGGTTATTGGTGCTATCGCATTAGCAGAAAAAGCTATCTGAATTGCAGATATACCTAAAAATGTAATTTTTAATCAAAATTAATCTTCCTTATTTTTCAAATAAGGAAGTCCAAAAAGCTCGCGATCATTATCTCTGACTAAAAAAGAATCAAGCAGTTTAGCAAGTCCTTCTGGATTATCTATGTATTTATTAATCAAATATGATCCTGCAAGAATCTTTCGTCTTGTATCTATTTTCTTTGCATGGCTTCTTTCCATAGCTTCAAGCTTTGTTACTTTTGCCTTTAGCTG
>NZ_AUEY01000136.1 GCF_000426225.1 Desulforegula conservatrix Mb1Pa | reverse complement strand
TCAATCTCCAAAGTTCTAACAAGTCGCCCAAGCTGACGCCGACACGCACCGATTTCACCAGCAAGGCAGCGGCGGCGCAGCTTAGCTCACCGTTAGAAAAATGAAAATAAAATTACGAATATTCGCTATTATAATTCTTTTGATCTCTTTAGCTGAAATTGCTTTTGGCTTATATGGGATTACTATAGTTAAAAAAATTTCAGAGTTCTTAGAATTTACTGTTGTTTTAATGAGATTTGAGTATGACTTTGATTCGTATAATTGGTCTATGCATTGGCTAATTACCTGTACTCTAATAACCGTATCTGGTTTTATTGGTGCAATAACAGGTTTTGGACTTCTCAAAAGTAAAGAATGGGCACGTAAACTTTGGCTGATTCAGATAACTGTCATATTACTTATTTATATCATTCTATATTTAGGAGATTTTGCAAAATATGCTTTTGAAACTATTGATATATTTGATGTTTTGATAGCTTTTATACTTTTTTTGTTATCTTGGTATATTCTAACGAGGCAAGATTTAAAAAAAATTTTAGCCACATAAAACGTCAAAGTTTTCTAACAAGTCGCCCAAGCCGACGCCGACACGCACCGATTTCACCAGCAAGGCAGCGGCGGCGCGGCTTAGCTCACCGTTATAATTACAGATAAAAACTATGACTAACGATATAACAGATCTATTCCCTTTTATATTTCTAATTTTTGTTTTTTTGGTATTTGCCTTCGTATATGTTGGTGGAAAACTAAAAGCGGATTGTGAAGTAGGAAAAACTCCTATATTTCAAGAGCAATGTGGCGGTCGGTTCGATGGGATCAATTTATCAGCCCCGTTTGTTCGCCATTCACTTTATGATGATTTTATGCTATTGGCATACGGAAACGCTAAAATTGTTTTACATTATACTGAAATAGTTGAGGTAAGTTTAGAAAAGCATATTTTATCAAAAGGAATATCAATATCCCATAATAGGAAAGATCTGTCACAATCAATTATTGTATGGTCTTTCTCTCCAGAAAAAGTGATGAAAATATTCGGAACAAAAAATATTTCCATAAAAACAACTAACTTATAGCTCTCTTAATAGCATTGTATCGTAATTATAACAATCCGCCCAACCCGACCGGAAACACGCAGCGACTCCAGTAAGTCAGTCTTCCGGCGGGTTAGCTCACCGTTATATGTTCGTTTATAACCCATTCCCCGCCATGCTCTGCACAGGTCATGGTTTTGTCTTCGAGGTCAATATCTAATGCCTGATGACATATCGGGCAGCAGATAAGTATACCTTTATTTGTTAACTCTATTGCTTCTTGAAAGGTTATAGCCATGCGTCCATCCTTTAAATGTCAAAATGTAAAGTGCGAAACCGTTTTCCCCGCACAAGATTCAGAAATACATGCTCTTACGGGTGACCGCTATTATGTTTGCCCTGAGTGCAAGTCAAAAAACAAGATAGTACAAATACCAACACCTGTTGGTGCGCCAACTCAATTTATACCTTCCGGTATTATTGATTAGACATATAACAAGTCACTAAACTGGACGGGTCAAACGCCGTCACTTTTCTTTGGTTTCTCGCCCCGCCAGTTAGCTCATCGTTGGGCTTTATGAAACGCGGTTTATCCGCACCATCAATAATCCGTTAAAATAGAAAAAAGGGACAAAAATTATGCACGACAAATTTATCCAAGCAATCCACGATAAATCGAAAATCGATTTGCATTTTTTCTCAAAGGAAGATGGTAGCGTAATCGTCCGTAAATGTGCCCCAATGGACTTTGGCCCGAGCCGAAAGTTTAAAGACGGGATCAATCGCTATCATGTATGGGACTATTTTCCAGATAGCGGCAAAAAACCTCATCCAATACCACTGGAGCCAAACCAAATTAAAACCATGAATATCCTTGAAGAAAATTTTGACCCTGCTGAATTCATTACTTGGAGTACAAAAACTTCTCCTTGGCACGTTCAAAGAGATTGGGGTCAATT
Organism: Desulforegula conservatrix Mb1Pa; assembly: GCF_000426225.1. NCBI lineage: Bacteria > Pseudomonadati > Thermodesulfobacteriota > Desulfobacteria > Desulfobacterales > Desulforegulaceae > Desulforegula > Desulforegula conservatrix. The sequence goes on along the minus strand of NZ_AUEY01000136.1, from coordinate 1,569 downwards.
CTCATAATCATTTCATGTAGCCACCAGCATTGTTTTTCCGTTAATTCAATGCACATGTCAGGAGTAGGGTTGCTACCGCCGAAAGACAACAACCAGACGGTTCTATTCTCATATGCCGCCTGTTCCTCAATAACAACTGGTGGAGATATAACTGTATTTATTGGCATTGATATTTCCTCAAATTAATAAAAAAATGCCTAACAAGTCGCCCAAGCCGACGCCGACACGCACCGTTTTTTCCAGTAAAGCAGCGGCGGCGCGGCTTAGCTCTTCGTTATGTGTCAAAGGAAAATTGTGCAATCATATAGAAGCCTTCATCCTAATCATGTTCACCAACTCACAGTAAGTGTTTCTAAGCATTATTGGGTTACAAAGGATGGCACTATAAAATTTCAGAGCAAAGCAATTGAAATGAATCTCGATAAACTCAGTGATTCAAATAAAAATCATTTGATACATTATGTTATAAGAGATCATTTTAGTGGTGTTGTCTATTCAGAGATAGCAACATCTGCAAGCATTATTCCGGTAGAGCAGTTTTTGTTTCGTGCGTGGAGTCAAAAAGATGGCTTTGTTTTCTGTGGAATTCCAGATCTTTTGACAATTCCAAAAACTGTTGAAAAAAAATTTCCGCAAATCAAAGAAAAAGTATCATTATTGGGCGTACAATTTCCGCAAGTCACAAGTGGTTTTCAATCAGGCGTGCGAGACGTAAAAACACTCGAAGAATATATGAAATTCTATATTGAAATGTCATTTAAAGATGTATTTGAACGAATAAACAAGACTTATGTTTTCCCATCGACAATGGATGCAAGAGTAGGCAAACAAACAAAACTTGAATTTTGGCGAAAACATATCGAATCAGTCAAATTGCCTCCTGAAGTATGGCTAAATATATAAGACAATAGCTTTGAGAGGCGTTTGTAAAAAAGTAAAAAACTCACATAACAAGTCGCCCAAGCCGACGCCGTCACGCACCGATTTCACCAGTCAGGCAGCGGCGGCGCGGCTTAGCTCACCGTTAGGTTACTATAATATGTATTTATTACCTGAAAAACTTAAGCTTAATGAATTGGTAGGGCATCAAATAAACATGATTTGCGTTGGCCCTTACGATGCTCAAGTAAAATTTGAAAATGGAATTATTATTCAATCTTCATATAAACTGGAGTTTGAAGTTAAAGGTCTCAAAACGTTGTGTTTTGACTGTGAGTGGCTTGATACAAGTAGTGTTCATATATTTGTAACCAAAGAAGTGGTTTCAGTTATTAGAGAATCAGACACTGTATTTCGTATAGAGTTAACAGGTGATTCGGCCATATGCTTTCATACCGAAGAATCAATGTATGAAAGTATAAATATCATAATGCCGGATGGTACATTAGAGGTAATATGATGTTTAAAAACATAACAAGTCGCCCAAGCTGACGCCGACACGCACCGGTTTTTCCAGTAAAGCAGCGGCGGCGCAGCTTAGCTCACCGTTAGCTATTAAATATCGGAGTCCACTATGAAATCTATATTTTCAATATTTTTTATTTTATTTTGTATCGTAAATGTTGCTAA
>NZ_AUEY01000135.1 GCF_000426225.1 Desulforegula conservatrix Mb1Pa | reverse complement strand
TCCATGATTCACAGACTGATTTATGTTGCTCTTAGGACTCCACCCATGCCATCAACCATGCTTTCTATGGCTGAAGCAGAGTGGTAATCAGAATAGTCTAAGCTCAGAAGCAATTATATGACAGTCATTAAGAACAGAGTTGACGATCGACTTATAGTAGCCACAAAAAACCGGCGGAGCCCCAATAAGCTCCGCCGGTTTTTTTATTATTTGTAATGAAAATGATTATTTCATTAAGGCATTAGTTGGATCTCTGAAAAACCATGTCAAGAGTAGTTACATCTTCAAGAATATTACTTGTATTGCTCATAATTTTGCCGAATGCCTCCACAAGCTTTTTCATAAGAATAGCAGTCTGCTCCGCTCTTTCGGTCAATTCTGAGCTATTTTCTGATGAAAGACCTACTTTTTCAGCAATTGATGAAGTAGACCTTTCCTGATGCTGGATGGTTTCAAAAATATCTTTTGTTGCCTTATTTATTGTTTCCATGGCTTCAATAAATTTCGGCATACTGATAATGAGCCTGCTTGAATTCTCAATACTTTCCTTAATAGTTTTGTTGATTCTCTCAGCTGATGCCTTGGATTGATTTGCAAGATCCTTTATTTCACTGGCGACAACGGCAAACCCCTTACCTGCGGCCCCAGCTCTTGCTGATTCTATTGTTGCATTAAGTGCAAGGAGATTGGTCTGGCTGGCGATATTATCAACATCTTCAATAATGTCTCCAATTGCTTCATTATTTTTCTGGATTTCTCCCATTGTTACGTTAAACTCATGAAGAAATTCATCCACATATTTCATCTTATTCTCAATTTCAATCGTGTTAGATGATGTCTCTCTTAGAGATGAACTTGTAGATGCAGCAATTGCCGAGAGATCGGCCAGAAGGCTTCCCATATCTCTTATGCTGTCCATAGTGCCGCCCATCTTGCTTTCAGTTCTTTCCACCCTTTTTTTGGCTCTTTCTCCAATGGCAATAAGGTCAATTGAAAGTTCTTTAATTCTTTTTGATATTTCCTCTGCCATCTGGGTAACTTCCATCTCGCGTTCAGCCATAGCAGAAGCTTCAATTTGGGCTGCTTCAGCACGCTTTCTTGCTTCCTCCTGTTCTTTTCCAGTTGACTCTACCCTTGTAACAAGAGCCTGAATTACTTTGTTCATAACAAGCACTGTAACAAATCCAGCAAGCACACTGAAAATAAAGGTCACAAGAACATTCTTCATCATTATTTCAGGCGGGAAAGTAATTATATTAAGATTTACACCGTGTTTTGCGGCTATAAACATTGCTATTCCTTCTACAATCTCAATGATCGCCCAAATAAACCCTGTTTTAGTTCCGCAAAAAATAAAAGCTAAGATTGGGAGTAAAACAAACCATGGCACACTGAGAATTGATTGAACACCGCCGGTCTGCCATGCAAGAAAACTGAAATGCCAAAACATCGCGGCAATTGAAATGTTAGCAGCAATCTTGATATTTCCGGTCAAGCGCAGCACAAATGGAGACACAAAAGATGATACTATGAGTGTAAAAAAAAGGCTTATAGCGAGTACCATTACTCCGGCCTTATACCATTTTATCAGGTTCAAGCCGAAGAAAACAAAGGAGGCAAAGGAAAAATTAACTAGCAGATTAACTCTTGTAAACTCGTCCTTATCCTGATTTTCACTATCTCTGAATGGTCTGAGATAAAAGAATCTCAAAGAGTTCAACAATAAACCAACGAATGCAAAAGGATTTTTAGTAGCAGAAGCCATTTCGTTCATACGCCCCCAAAACTCAATATAGTGATAATAAATATAATAATTACCAAATCGCCAGCAAAATGAATGACGATTCTAAAAAAACAAGCGAGATTAAAATATAAGAAAAAAATAATCGACAAATTGTCACAAAAAATTATTTTTGTGAAGTATTTTTTTAAGTATTTTAGATTGTTACCATCTTATTACAATAAATAACTTCATAACATTTTTACACAAAATTTAGCGCATAAATTCTTCCCAAGATTCGCCTTGCCAAAGAAAACAACATATGAGCAGTTTGTTTTTTTGTCTATTTCTGTTAATGCTTGCTGGTTTTGATTTAAGAATATTTTTGGTGTTTAAGTATGTCTGAAAAAAATATCACACCGTCCAAATGGACAGTCTTCACAATCTCCGCCCTTGGCGTTTTCATGTCCACACTCGATGGAAGCATTGTTAATATTGCTCTGCCTTTTATCATGAAGGATTTCGGAGTCGGTCTCGAAACTGTCGAATGGGTCTCAATGATATATCTTCTTTCGGTTTCATCATTCCTGCTTGGATTTGGAAGACTGGGAGACATAAAAGGTAGAAAAAAAGTATTCATAGCAGGTCTATCAACATTCACATTAGCCTCTATCATGTGCGGAGCCTCTTTAAACGTAATCCACCTTATTATTTCCAGATTTATGCAATCCTTGGGCGCAGCCATGATTATGGCTACAACACCTGCTATGGTGGTTGAGGCGTTTCCTCTGAACGAGAGAGGGAAAGCAATGGGGACAACAGGCGCGGTTGTTGCTGCCGGCCTAACTGCTGGCCCTGCGCTTGGCGGGGTACTCATTAAACTCTTCTCGTGGAGGGCAATATTTTATATAAATCTGCCTATTGGAATTCTTACAATCGCAGCTGCTGCAAAATTTCTATCCGATAAGCAGGAATTTCATGAAAAGGATTCGTCTTTTGACAAGCTCGGAGCTTTTTTTCTGGTTCTGTTCATAGGGTCTTTCCTTCTTGCTGCGACTCACGGTCATAGCTGGGGCTTTACTTCTATCAATTTTTTGGGAATGATTATCGTCTCCATTTTTTCATTCATACTTTTTATAATAACCGAGAAAAAAACTTCTTCCCCAATTATAGATTTAAGTTTTTTCAGTGTTAGGCTATTCACACTACCTCTTGCAAGCGGCATGGCAATGTTTACATCGCTTTTTACAATGACTTTCATGATGCCGTTTTATCTGACCATAGCGAAGTCCTTTCTCCCCCAGACAGCAGGAATGCTCATGATAACTCCATTTCTATTTCTTTTTCTGCTTTCACCTCTGTCAGGCAGTCTTTCTGATAAAATTGGATCCAGATATCTATGCACAGCTGGCATGGCTGTGGTTGCAATATCCCTGTTTCTTCTTTCCATTCTTGATGCAGATGCAGGAAAAGCAGATATAGCCTGGCGCATGGCAATAGCTGGAATTGGCATTGCCCTTTTCATATCCCCGAACAGTTCAACAACCATGACTTCACTACCGCCCAAAAACAGGGGAATTGCAGGCGCTATAATTGCTGTTGCCAGAAATCTTGGTATGGTTCTTGGTATCGCAATAGCCGGTGCTGTGTTCAATATTATCTTTCATCACCTTTCCGGCGGAGGGCTTAAGGATTATACTCCTGAAATGCGGAACTCATTCATGATAGCATTCAGCAGAACGATGCTTATTGGGTCTTTTATCGCTTTAATTGGAATGATGCTGGCATGGATGAGGGGCGGTCATGAGGAAGCAAGAAAGAATCAATAGTTTCTCTAATTAATCATAAGTAACCCCCCGGCTCTGCCGGTGGACTCACAGAGTTTGACAGATCCTGGAATAAGAAGAAGTCTCCAATAACTGAACCGCCT
>NZ_AUEY01000134.1 GCF_000426225.1 Desulforegula conservatrix Mb1Pa | reverse complement strand
TCCAGTATTTCAAAAACAGGTATCCAGTAAATCCCGGTCGACTCCATGGCTACTGTCGTAACACCGCAATCCGTCAGCCAGTCTGCAAGCAGGTGAAGCGCATCTATAAATGTTGAAAACTCACGGACAGGATTATCACATGCGTTGGCAGGCACTGCCACAAAATGGCTTTTTGATCCTATGTCTATACCTGCTGCATTCATATTTATATTTTCAAGATGCCCGGGACGTCTTTTGCTTTTTGGATTTGCGTCTGTTTTCATGCCTTTTATCCTTTTATTAAAAATATGAGACACAGAGGTCAAAATTATATAAGGATTTGTTGATAGGATTTTCACTTATATTTTCAGAAAATCTGTCCAATCAAAACCGACCACTTATTACCTGTGAATGATACATATACATCGAATGTGGAACCACTTAATATGCCTTTTTGATCATATTCTGCGCTAAAAAGCCAGCATGGTGTTAGCTCAGAATTACCAAATAAGGCCAAATGTGCCTTCAATGGAGATATGGAGTAATAACAACTCTGAGCAACGACTTCTGCTTTCCCTTTTGCACATGAATAAGATGTAAAGAATACTCCAACGTTGACAGCAATCAAAAGGAGCATCGAAATAGTCAATTTTTTCATAATTTGAGTGCTAACGGTGAGCTAAGCCGCGCCGCCGCTGCTTTACTGGTAAAATCAGTGCGTGTCGGCGTCGGCTTGGGCGACTTGTTGGCCTATTAGTCACTTCTTGTATGCTGGTTTTAAGCCCTTTATCATAGGGTAATGTTTGACATTCAATGTTTTTAACACTGCATTTTCTGATTCACAGACAGCAGCTATGATTGCGTCTGCAAGTCCGACACCGTGAGACTTGCCATAATCGCGCTTATAGAGTCCACCCATTTTGGCGATTTCAGACGTTATAGGGATGACCGGAAAAAGGGATACGAAATTGTCTAAAGCGGTTTGTTCTGTAGTTCCTTTAACACCAGCATACAGCTCTGCAACAACAATAGAAGATAGAATGATTTTATGTGAATTTGCAGCTACAAAATCTACAGCATTACTGTAACCACGCAAAAAATCAATCAGGACATCTGTATCAAGAAGAAAGGACTCAGCCATGATTATAGCCTGTCCCATTCTGTTCGTATTGTGCTGAAATCAGGGAGATCCGATCGATCTTTCCAGATTCCAGCAGTCTCTCTTAATATGATTTCACGTCGATTGCTTCCAGACTGGTCTAAGAGACGGTCAACGGCGTCCCTTATAAGTTCACTTTGCTTTTTACCCAAAGTCTTAGAAAGAATTTCCAATTCAGCTCGTTGACGATCTGTGAGATATATTTGTGTTCTTACCATACTTCACCTCCATAATGTATACACCTACATTATACATTACTATTTCGATTGTCAAGGCCAACGGTGAGCTAAGCCGCGCCGCCGCTGCCTTACTGGAAAAATCGGTGCGTGTTCGGCGTCAGCTTGGGCGACTTGTTAGAACAAGATACATTCTCAAAGTAAGTTTTATTTATTCTGCTATATTGTTTTCAGAATGCTCATGAGAATCGTAAGCATCCAGCCAACTACGTGGAAATTTGTGATGTGACAGATATAGGGAGCAAAGCTCTATAATCCTCTTCATTCTGCGCGAGTGGTATTTTCTCGAAGATGAGTTTAAGATATGCATACGGCTCGAGCTTTGCTGCTTTTGCAGATTCGACAAGGCTGTAAAGAACGGATGAGGCATGGGCTCCGTTGGGATGTCCTGAGAAGAGCCAGTTCTTTCTGCCGACCACGAAAGGCCTTATCGCGTTTTCAGCAGAATTGTTGTCAGGCTTGAGATTGCCGTTCTCAATATACCTTATCAGTCTGTTCCAGTTTGAAAGAGTGTAATTGAAAGCCTTGCCAAGCAGGCTTGACGGAGGCGTCTGGGGAGATCTTTTATCCAGCCAGTCCTTGAAATCATCAAGAACGGATTTTGATTTTTCCTGACGAAGCTGAAATATTTCTTCGACAGAAAGATTTTTTTCGGCTGCCTCTCGTTCGATTCTGTAGAACTTCTGGATAAAGGCGATGGCCTGCTCAGGGCTTCCGGCCTTGCCCTTGTCTTTCTTGGGTCTTGCTTCGATGACTTTTATGAAATAGCGACGAGCGTGGCTGAAGCAGCCAAGAAGCTTTATGTTCTGGTCTTTTTCAAGGCAGTCGTAACCGGCATAGCCATCAGTCTGGCAATAACCGCTGTAACCCTCTACAAAATCCTTGGCCACAGATCCTGATCTCGTGGGAGAGTACTGATAAATAACAGAAGGCGATTCAGGAGGGCCTCCCCTGAAAACCCACATATATGATTTGGCCTGATCAGATCTGCCAGGTTCCTTCAGAACCTGAAGGGTGGTCTCGTCAATGTTGATGCAAGGCCCGTAGAGTATCTCTTTTCTCAGGAGTTCGATTATTGGCCTGCATCTTTCAGCTACCTGGACCATCCATGAAGCCAGGGTCGAAACAGAAATATCGACTCCAATTCTGGCGAAGATCTTTGACTGACGGTAAAGAGGAAGACTGTCACAGAATTTGGAAACCACTATCCAGGATAGAAGCCCTTCGGTTGGGATGCCTTTCGGGATGATCTGAGCAGGAACAGAAGCGATCTTTACTGTCTCTCCGTCCGTACTTTCGGTTCCCTCGCATTTTCTGCAGGCGTATTTAGGCCTGATATGTCTGATCACCCTGGCTTTTGCAGGGATTATGTCGAGTTTCTCTGATGTTTCCTCTCCGATCCTCTCGAGGCAGGCCCCGCATCCACAAATCTTTTCGGATTCATCTATGTCATGAACGATTTCAACTCTTTCGAGGGATTCAGGAAGCGGCTTTCTTTTCGGCCTGACTCTCGTATGGGACGGAACCTCGATGGTTTCCTCTTTTTTATCAGCCACAGCAGATTCTGTCTCTGCCTCGTTAAAAAGAAGCATCTGTCCGTCATTTTCAGGAGCAGGTTTTTTTTCAGTTTTACTTGCGAAAATCTGATTCTGAAGAAGGCGTATCTTGCCCTCAAGTTCTTCTACATAGTCAATTACCGGTTGGCATTTCTTATTGAATATTTCAGGAGAAACTGGTATTGATTCGAGCGATTCTCTTATTTTAGAAGCATTGTCATGAGGCTGTTTTATTCCTTTTTTCATGCTGCTCTACATAGCATAAAAACATGATTTTTGCTTGTTTTTCTTCATAAAAGTGAGGAAAAACTCAAGGTTTTATGCGGCTTGAGAGCAGATATCTCCAGGCCATCCAGAATCCACATCAGTTCACGCAGGTCTATCTCCTGTATATCCTCCTTGCCTGAAGGCCACCTGAATCTCTGTAAGCATCCAGCCAACCACTTCTATTCAAGAGAAATGATATATGGCAGATTTTCTCAAAAAATATTTTGGGAGGATGATGTATGGAAGAAAAGGAAGCATTAAGCCAATCGGAATTCTGGAAAAAGGAGCTTGCGGAATGGGAGTCGAGCGGTTTAAAGGCGTTTGAATACTGCCGTATGAAGGGCCTTGGCAGGCACAAGTTTTTTTACTGGAAAAAGAAGCTGGCAAAATCGCCCGTGTCCATAGAATTCATAGAGATCCCACGAACCAAATCAGAAAATAAGCGTCCTGGTTTAGT
>NZ_AUEY01000133.1 GCF_000426225.1 Desulforegula conservatrix Mb1Pa | reverse complement strand
TATAATACTTGGTAACTTAAAAAATGCGCTCAAAGGTACTTATCATGCAATTAATCGCAAGCATGTTCCACGCTACCTGGCAGAATTTCAGTACAGATTCAATCGCCGATATGATCTGCCGTCCATGATTCACAGACTTATTTATGTTGCTCTTAGGACTCCGCCCATGCCATCAACCATGCTTTCTATGGCTGAAGCAGAGTGGTAATCAAATTAAAATATGAAAGTGATGGAGAACCAGGAATTCAGGATATAATGAATGTTCTTCTTGGATCATCAGATGCTCTTGCAGACAGAAGGCTTTTTATGAAAACCCAGATTCTTTTCTGGCTTCTTGGAGCGATAGACGGACATGCAAAGAATTTTAGCATTTTTCTTATGTCTGGGGGAATCTTCAAATTGACTCCGTTTTATGATGTCATGTCTGCCTATCCGCTTATTGCCAAAAAGCAGATTGACTCTCAGAAAATGAGGATGGCTATGTCGGTAAAAGGGAAAAGCAGGCATTACAACTGGGAAAGAATTCTTTACCGTCATTGGATGTCAACCTCAAAGCTATGCGGATTCCCGGAAAATGAAATGAAATCTGTAATTGATGAACTTACAGATGAGATGACTGGTGTTTTGGATAAAGTCCGTGCTGAATTGCCTGGGTCATTTCCAGCTGATGTTGCAGAGTCAGTTTTCACCGGCATGGAAAAAACAAAAGATCGTCTCGTCAGGTCATGTTAGAGGTCAATCAAAGATTACCAGTAATTTATGGGGCGTCATTATCATAAAAGCATGATTATAGAGTGTGTATTGGTTTTGTTGGTTTTTCGGTTTTCATAAACAAAGTTTAACTATTACAGCTTATTACAAATGCGACGCCTTGGTTTTTCGTTGGTTTTGTGTTGGATATAATTAGGTGGATAGGATTCTATAAAAATCTAAAAAATGGACTTCTTTATCTTCGCAACAAAACCTTATATAAAAACTCCAGGTATTTATTGTTGCCAATTTGCCGCCATAAGATTATATTTATGGTGTCACTTTGGCACTTTTTTATGGAGGTAATTATGCCAGCGATAAAAACAACAGAACGCCTTACTGCAAGAGTTCCTGAAAATGTCTATTCAACCATTGCCCAGGCTGCTGAACTTATGGGAGCTACGATCAACCAGTTTTTGGTGCAGGCTGCTCTTGAGAAGGCAAGCTCCATAATAGAAAAAGAGCATACAATTAATCTTACCATGAAATCAGCAGATGTTTTTTTTGAAGCGGTTTCTAATCCACCTGAACCGAATTCTAATCTTCTCAAGGCTATCAATATATATAAAGAGCGGATAGAAAACTGATGGCCTGTATTTCAGTTATTTCAACGGAACATGACAGGGCCAAATTCGACTGCGGTTCTCCGGAGCTTAATGCGTATCTGAATAATATTGCCCGTCAGCATATGGTCAAGGGTATTTCAAGGACATTTGTACTCACGGAATCTGAAGGCTCTTCAAAAATAATTGGATTTTATACCCTGTGTGCATGTGAAATAGTCTCAGAAAAAATGCCTAAAGCTTTTGCAAAGAAATACCCCAGAAAAATACCAGCAGCAAAGCTTGCTCGCCTTGCAGTGGATAAAGCTTATCAAGGCAATGGCTTTGGCTCTGTGCTGCTTATAGATTCATTTAAAAGAATTATTTCAGTCTCAGATAATCTCGGAATAGTCGGCTTCTTTGTGGATGCCAAGGATGATATGGCGGTTTCATTTTATAAGAAATTTGGTTTCATTCAGCTTCCGGATTCTCCTTATGAGCTGTTCCTTCCTGTATCAACCATACAGAAAGCCTTTTTAGTTTAAACTTTTATGATCTTCCTCTGGAGTTTATAAATTGTAATGAGATTATGCTTTTAAAATGTGCTCAGTAAAAATATTCAGCAGGAGTTGAAATAATAGTGCTTGATCAGGCCATAACCATCTTGAGAAACGTGTTTGGATACCAGTCTTTCAGACCATTTCAGCAAGAGATTATAAGCAGTGTTCTTGAAAAAAAAGATGCCCTCGTTATTATGGCTACTGGCGGAGGTAAATCTCTATGCTATCAGATTCCAGCCCAGATTTTTGAAGGCCTGACGATAGTTGTCTCTCCTTTGATTTCACTTATGAAGGATCAGGTTGAGCAGTTGAGGGAACTTGGAGTCAGCGCCCTGTTTCTTAATAGCTCGCTGTCCCAAGAAGAATATTTTTCAAATGTGGCCAGGATAAAAAGAAATGAGGTCAAGCTCCTTTATCTTGCGCCTGAAACACTTCTTCTCCAGAAAACCATAGACATACTTTCCTCAGTACGAGTGGATGCAATGGCAATCGATGAAGCTCATTGCATATCCGAGTGGGGCCATGACTTCAGACCAGAATATCGAAAAATTGCAGAGATCAGAAAACTGTTTCCAGATTCTGTATGCATAGCCCTCACAGCCACCGCAACGCCTAAGGTAATCCTTGATATAAGAAAAAATCTTGGAATTGACTCCCCAAAAACCTTTATTGCAAGTTTCAACAGGAAAAACCTTTTATTACAAGTTGAAGACAAGGATAAACCACTTAAACAGACGATTGAATTTATAAAGAAATTTCCAGGCAAGTCTGGAATTATCTACTGTCTGTCCAGAAAACAGGTGGATTCTCTGACTGAGGATCTTGTCAGAAATGGATTTTCAGCAAAGCCATATCATGCAGGACTGTCTGATTTTGGTCGTCACAGGAATCAGGACAGTTTTATAAAGGATGACATCCAGATTATTGTTGCTACTGTTGCCTTTGGCATGGGAATCAACAAGCCTAATATCAGATTTATTCTTCACTATGATCTTCCCCAGAATATAGAAAGCTATTATCAACAGATCGGAAGAGCTGGCAGAGATGGTCTTAATGCCCAGTGTCTTCTTCTTTTCAGTTATGGTGATATTCACAAGCTGAAGTTTTTCATTAATCAGAAACAGGGAGACGAGCAAAAGGCGGCAACTCTTAATCTTAAAGCCATGGTATCGTATGCAGGATCTTTTGAATGCCGTCGTATCCCGCTTTTAAAATATTTTGGTGAAAAAACAGATATCAAAAACTGCGGAATGTGTGACAACTGCCTTTCACGAGATTCAGCATCTGTTGACCTGACAATCCCTGCCCAGAAATTTTTATCATGTGTAAAAAGAACCGGAGAAAGATTTGGAGCAGAGCATATAATCGACGTTCTGAGGGGATCGGAATCAAAAAAGGTGATTGAGTCAGGGCATAATACTCTTTCGACTTACAACATAGGCAAAGAGTATTCAAAAAAGCAGTGGCTCAATATTTCCAGGCAGCTTCTTCAAAAAGATCTGATGGAACAGGATCTTGAGTTCGGTACTTTAAGGCTGACAGAAAAGGCATGGGATGTATTCAAGGGAAAGGAATATGTTTTTGGCAGAAAGCCGGACGCTTCAGAAGATGAACTGATAAAGGCAAAAGATGAAATAGAAAACGCCATAAAGATCATACAGAGCAAAATTCAAGGAGAAGACCAGGATTATGACCAGAAACTGTTTGAATTGCTGAGAATCAAGCGTAAAGAGCTGGCTGATAAGAATGGGATTCCTCCGTACGCAATTTTTCCGGATAAGACTCTGATTGAAATGTCTGTTTTCTATCCTGAATCATCAGATGATATGCTGAAACTGCATGGTGTCGGCCTCAAAAAATTTGAAAAATACGGCGCAGATTTCATCGATGAAATTTCAAGTTACTGCAAATCAAATAATGTTAAGAAAAAGACTGACTCCAGACCCGGTAACAGATCGTGTGTAAGGAAAGAAACAAAAAAATCACCTAAAAAAACAAAAGGCTTTCTTTTTGCCACAGAATATAATGCAGGAAAAATACTAAAAGAGCTCATGATTGATCATGATACAACCATTTCTTTAATCGTGAATAATCTGACAAAATATGCGAGAGAAGGTCATTTTCTTCGGTATAGTGATGAATTTCTTGAGTTTACAAAACTTACATCAGATCAGATAAATTTAGTTTTGAGAACCATTGAAGAAGTAGGGCACGAAGCCCTTAAGCCCATTTATGATGCCCTGAACCAGGAAATAGATTATGACGATTTGCATTTGATCCGGTTGTATTATTTCGTGAAAGGAAACAAGGCTTTTACACGGGCATAAAAGCAAACTAATTCTCTGTTATGCTGTTTCCTGCAATTGAATGGTTCTGTTAATCATTTTACCACCGGCCTGAGCCGGTGGTTTATTCTAAACGTGTCTTTTTTAATTTGGTTTTTCCTGATCAAGCATAGGATAATCTGTATATCCTTTGGGGCCAGGAGTATAAAAAGTATTCTGATCCCACTCGTTCAGTTTGGCGTCACAGGCGAATCGCTCGACAAGATCCGGATTGGAAATAAAGAGCTTTCCGTATGCGACCAAATCTGCCAGGCCTTCTTCAATAACCCTGTTTCCCTTATCTC
>NZ_AUEY01000132.1 GCF_000426225.1 Desulforegula conservatrix Mb1Pa | reverse complement strand
CAACACACGGAACAGCAGACGACTCAACACACGGAACAACAGACAACTCAACACACAACACACGGTACAACAGTCCCTTATAATAATAATAGCTCTTTTATATATAATATTATTACTCCGCAATTTTTTGAACACGTTGAAATGTCATTTTGGAAAGAACAGGGCATCACATCAGACATGATCCAAAAAAATATTGAAAACTCAGGAATAGCGGGAGAGCTTTTTATCCAGTCTATGAAATATTATGCTTTTAAAGCTGAAAGAGGTGACTTTAAAGACAAGGATATTAATTCTCATTTTGAATTCTTTATGGGCGGCTTAAAACGATTTTCTGGCTGGACTAAGCCAAATGGGTATGTCAGTCACGAAGAGGCCGAGAAAAAGCGTCTGGAGGCTTTTATCGCTGGAAAAAGAAAAGAACTGGAAGAACTGGAAGCTCTTAAACTTGAGGCGTCATTTTTCATGTTTTATGAAGCCTATGTAAAAACCCCTGATTCTGAAGAAGTAAAGGCTATTATGGAACAGGCCAGCTCTTTTGACCTGGATAATCTCCGTAAGAAGCCGGACAAAAAAGAAGCGTGGTTGAGAACTATCTGGAACAAGTCCAGAAATATGAATTGATTTTTGCCTGTAATGTATTCAAAAAGACTTTCTGGAAAAAACTAAAAAATAGAACAGGCAAAATTAAAAAATATGAACAAACTCGAATTGATCGAAAAATTAAAAACAGAGGCAAGAATAACAAGGCCTGAAGCTGTTAGGATTGTAAACCTTTTCTTTGATGAAATGTCATACGCTCTTTCGCAAAATGACAGGGTTGAAATACGCGGCCTGTTTTCGATGTTTTTAAAAAATTATGAAAGCTACACTGGCAGAAATCCAAAAACAGGGGAAAAAGTAACAATACAACCAAAAAAACTTCCCTTTTTTAAGGCCGGTAAAGAGCTAAAAGACCGGATCAACTCAAAAAAATAAATAGCCAAATGCCTTATAAACCCACTAATAATATTCGTCTATTTTTTAAATATAAGATATGAAAAAAAAGATAATATTAATAATATTATAAAGTTACATGCAGTATTTATAAATATGTGACGTCTAAACTTTCGAGATATTTTTCCAACGCCATAATGAGCCTCATATACCAATGTTTTCCCTGCCTTGTCTATCCAGTATGTTAAATCTCTATTGTATTTAACGAAATTCTCATCAGTAAAATTGACCATATTGATAAAATCATTAAACCTGGAATTAAGATCATTTGCGATTGTACTGGTATGACTGAGCTTAATATTCAGCTCATTGATTGTTACTATTCTTTTCTGAAGCTCCTCCAGGAAGCTGTTTAGAGTTTTGGCGTGGCCTTTTTCCGCTTCAGACAGCGATTTTATAATTTTATTATGGGTTTCTATAAAATCCAGTTTTTCATTAAAAGCGTCTGACTCCAATATCGTTTGGATTTTAGATAGTTGCTGTTTTATTTCCCTGATTTCATTTTTTGATATTTTTGTATCTTCATTTTCACTCATCGTTCCATCTCAATATCTCTGCCTTTTGATTTGTGGATTTCTGCCTGTTTTTTCTCTTTGGTCTTTTCCTTTTTTGGAGCAGATACAGGAATAGTGACAGGCTCCTTTGTTTTCTGTTTCTGATTTTCTATTTCCGAAGCACGAGCCTTGAATGACTGCTCCTGTGATTCATAAACTTCCAGGATCATTTTTGATTTTGGTGCGGCTGTCTTTTGACTGCTCTTTATTTCCATTGATTTTTGTGGGTTTTGTTCTGATATTTCAGGATACGCTATTATTCTTTCAAATTTAGGTTTCTCTGTTTCTACCGCACGAGCCTTTGATTTTTCTTCCTGGGATTTATCCGCAGAAAGAGATCCTTGCTTGTGTGGATAATCAATCACGCCTTTGGATATAAGCTCGTCTATTGTTTCGAGAACCATTTCTCTTCGTTGTTTATCCGTCCCCCCGTGAATATCAGCCATCATGTTTTTAAATTTTATTAGTTCTTTGGCAGGGTCTGACGGTCTGTTTGCCATTTCATAATTATCATCAAGCTCTTTTTTTCTTTTTGCCTGAACATCCTCCCGAAGCTTTATTTCCGAATTGCTCCTGAATATGTCCGTGAAAAACTCTACGAAGTTTTCAGCCTTCTTTTGCAAAATATCGGCTAAAGTGTCCTTGCCTTTCGGATTGTCCTGGAATGACGAAGGATCTATCCCCCGCTTGACCGCAAAATCAATAGCCAGATCTTTGGGTTTTTTCCGTCCAATGACTCTTCGTAATTCCTGAAAACCTTCCTGAAACCGCTCCAGGCTGTAATATAATTGGGCATCATCCGTGTGCCTTGACATTGCGGTTAAAATCGAATGTTGGTCAAAATAGCTGTCAGCAAGGACAAAGCTATGCTTTATCGTCGCGCCCTGGAGCTTGTGAACCGTGGCGGCGTACCCATGATTGAAATGCTGGTACTGGGAAGCGTCAAAGGCTATCTTCTCCTTGTTGTCCATCCGGACAAGAAAATCATTTCCGCTGATCTTTTCTACAGTTCCCCTGTTGCCATTATTGACCCCCATAAACCTGTCATTCTTCAGAAAAAGAATCCTGTCTCCTTCGGCAAACTTTTTTAATCCCTTGGTCGTTTCAAAGCTTTTGCCTTCCCCGCGTACAAAACCAGCCTTGATCATGGCTTGTCTGCCAAGATTGTTCAGATCTTCGACATCCTTGTTCCGGTAGGCCATCATCATGCTTGAATCAATGCCCTTGGTTTTGATAACATGGTTGCTCCATTCGCCTGTCAATTGCCGGATGGACTTATCGTGCGTAGCGTCCTGTCGAATCTTTCCAGATAACTCGTAGAGATCCAGAGCGGTCTTTGATTTGCCTTCCTCAAAGTATTTTGTGGCTTCCTTCTGCCAGTCTTCTTTCTGTCTTCGGATTTCTGTCAGGTTAACGCCTTCGGTTCTGGAATAAATCCCTCTAAAAGCTCCTCCGGCCTCTATGGGCTGCAACTGCATCCCGTCTCCGACAAGAATAACTTTTGCGCCCTTTTCATGGGCATGTGAGATAAGGGCGTTCATCTGGCGTGTTCCGACCATTCCCGCTTCGTCAATTACCAGAACATGCTTGCTTGTTAGCTCGCTTCTGCCTTGCTCCTGGTCAAGAAGTCTTCTCGCTATGGTTTGGCTTGGTATTCCTGAAGACTCGAAAAGCCCCTGGGCCGCTATTCCAGCGAGTGCCGCTCCTGTTACACTATATCCTCCTGCTTCATAGGCTTCACGAACTGCATCGAGCATATAGCTCTTGCCTGTTCCCGCGTATCCTACCACGCAGCACATATCCCCGCTTGCAAAGATATGATCAAAAGCGTTCACCTGTTCAGGTGACAGTGTGCGGCTGGCTTTGGCCTGCTTCTGATATTTTTCTCTTACTTTGTGATTATGAGCCTTTGCCATGTTCTCTGATTTAGATAGCATGGAATTTTCTGCTTCGAGGGTCTGGCGTGTTGTGTAACGCTCTTTGCCGTGTTCTCCGGCTCCGAGTAAAACGAGATCACGAGATTTTTTTATTGCGGAAACAACTTCGTTAAACTGCTCTTTGTCTGCGCTGTAGGTGTTTGCAAGGCGAAGAATATCGTTTTCTGTGAAGACGGCCTGCTTGCGGCTGAAAAGATCGGTTGCAATTTCAGGATTGGCCTTAATTTTTTCTCCATTCCTTCTGCAAGTCTCAAGATATTCCTGCATCCGGTCTGTTTCGGCCCTGTCCTCCTTGCTTATGTGCTTTAACGGCCCTATCTTTTTTTGAGCCTCAAGAGGTATTCCCATCTTTTCATAGCTGCGATGGTCAATCGAAATGTCATGTCCTGCAAGAGCCAGATGATCGTTTGCAAGTTTTGCCCAGTTTTCCCGCCATCCAAGAAGGTGTTCTTTCTTGTTCCAGTCACGATTCTTGTTTCCGAATCCTTCAGCTTTGAGATCCCTCATTGTAAGCATTATATGTGCGTGAGGATTTTCTCCGCTGATATCGTGAATACAAATATCGGCAATCATGCCTTTTTCTACAAAATTATCTTTTGCAAATTCTTTAATCAGATTTTTTTTCTGTTCTGACGTGAGTTCAACCGGCAGGGCAATCTGAATTTCTCTTGCAAGCTGGGCATCGTCTCTCTTTTCCGCTTTTTCAACTTTATTCCATAGCGTTTCACGATCATAGGCCCATTCAGGCGCATTTTCAGGAGACAGTATTTCTGTGTGGTCAATCCCTTTCTTTTTGGTGAAATCCCATGTTTGGTTCATTCTTTCATCAAGGATTTTTTCGCCTGCTCTATAAGCCGCAGCTCCGGTAACTGTTCTGCCTGTTGTTCTGCTTATTATTTGTGAGCTTAGTCGGTAGATTGCCATTTATATTTTATTATTGTTTTAATTGTTATTAAAATTTTATGTTGGTTTAAGCAGCAAGCAATATGCAATATTGTATAAGCGCGCCCTTCCTCGCTTCGCTCGTTGGTTTTATGAGTAGCACCAGTCAGAATTATTTTCAATTGATTTTTTAATATTTTCGGACTAATTTACGAAAAAATTACACCAT
>NZ_AUEY01000131.1 GCF_000426225.1 Desulforegula conservatrix Mb1Pa | reverse complement strand
TCAAACAGTTCTGAGGCATTCTGTTCAAGCTCTTTCTTCCAGGCTGATATCTGATTGGAATGCACACCAAACTGATCGGATAATTCCGAGAGGGTTTTGTCTCCCTTCAAAGCCGCTAACGCCACTTTAGCCTTGAATGCTGGTCCGTGATTTCTTCTGATTCCTTTTGCCATTCTTCTGCTCCTTTTTTTTGATGTTCTAATAAAGCAGATTTTCACTTAAATGGCTGTCCAATTTTTCCAGACCAGCTCTTAGTTCCAACATAATAACCATCAAATAAGAGGCTAATTACATATACGATGATACTCAAAAAGGGTTGGTTCTTTTCTATTTTTTTTAAATCCATTTACAGCTCTTTCGATCATGTTTTTTATTATTTGAGATTATTTATAAGTGTAGATATATAGAATTGATTGCTAACGCAGAGATAAGCTGCGCCGCCGCTGCTTTGCTGGTGAAACCGGTGCGTGTCGGCGTCAGCTTGGACGACTTGTTGGCGCTGCGCCTGAATGCAATGCCAAACTATTAAACAGTTTAGGACAATCAACGATCTGAAATTGCCCTGCCAAAACATAAAAACAGCAAAACCCAAATGAGCTACCAGATTACTTTTGCAATTGCTGGAGAAAACCAGCCTTTCTGAAACCTGGAGAATGGTTGCCGCTGCTGAAGCTGGAGAAATTCAGAGCTACAAAATTGCCAAAACCAGAAAGCTGGAAAACACCAAATCCCGAATGAGTTACCAAGTTGCATTTGCAAAAGCTGGTGAAAACCTGTCGCTGCAACAACTGGAGCAATCTCCTGAAAAGTCAAAAGCTAAACTTTAAGCGGCTGACCTGAAAAAGCCCTGAACTTTAACAACGCTAAAATTGGCGATACCAGCAAAGCATCAAAACTGCCAGCAAAAAAAGGACTGGGCCTGCGACTGCAAAACATCAGCACGCCAACGGTGAGCTAAGCCGCGCCGCCGCTGCTTTGCTGGTGAAATCGGTGCGTGTCGGCGTCGGCTTGGGCGACTTGTTAGACCAGTTTTTTGATGAGCAACAAGAATGCCCAGATTATTAAACAATTTACGGGCAACGATAAAACATTGCCCTGTCAAAACACAAAAACCAGAAAACTGCAAAACCCAAACGAGCTACCAAACTGCGTTTGCAATTGCTGGAGAAAACCAGCCTTTCCGAAACCTGGAGAATGGTTGCCGCTGCTAAAGCTGGAGCAAACCGGCCATTGCATGACTGGAGACACTCCTGAAAAGTCAAAAGCTAAACTCTGAACCACAAAGTGGAAAAAGCCCAAAACTTTAACGGCGCTGAGTTTGACGATAAAGCCAGAGTCCCGAAACAGCCTCAAAAATACCAAAAATTCTGAAATCAAAAGGTCTAACGGTGAGCTAAGCTGCGCCGCCGCTGCTTTACTGGTAAAATCGGTGCGTGTCGGCGTCAGCTTGGGCGACTTGTTGGCAATGCGGTTAAAAAAGCAACGCCAAACTATTAAACAGTTTAGGGCAATAAACGACCTGAAATTACCCTACCAAAACATAAAAACAGAAAACAGCAAAACCCAAATGAGTTACCAGGAATGGCTGCCGCTGCTGAAGCTGGAGAAATTCAGAACTGCAAAATTGCCAAAACCATAAAGCTGGAAAACTGCAAATCCCAAATGAGTTACCAAGCTGCCTTTGCAAAAGCTGGTGAAAACCTGTCGCTGCATGACTTGTGAAATTCCTGAAAAGTCAAAAGCCTTACTCTTAGCCACATAGTGGAAAAAGCCCTTCACTTTAACAATGCTAAAATTGGCGATAGCATCAAAGCTATAAAACTGCCAACTAAAAAGTACCGGGTTAACGACTGCAAAGCCTCAGCATGCCAACGGAAAGGTATGATGCGGCGCCACTTTGCTGGTTAAGCCCACGCAGCTCCCCGGCGTCGGCATGGGCGAATTGTTAGGTTTTAGTTTATTGGCCCCAATTAAAATTATTATTACAGGGGTCCTTTATATCTCCCTTGAAAACACCAACAAATCTTTTATTTTCATCATACCAAAATGTTAAAGAATATTTTTTATTAGAAAGCTCATGCCTCTTAATAATAGCGGAAGGGATCATGAATATTTCTCCAATACCCAAAGTAATTGCACTGAACATTCCGTAAGCTTGTCCTCTCTCCATATTGTAGTATGGGCCTTCTCGTGTATAAACTTCACAATAAGAAGCTAACCTATCCTTGGATACATCGTTTCCATTCCATACAAATGGCTCAAAAGGCTTATTGATATTAGTATATTCCAAATATTCGCGAGTCTTACTAATAGCCAAAGGTGGATGATACTCCTGAGTCCAAGAAGCTTTGCCCAGTTCATTTCGTACATCTTCAATTGTTGTAGACGATTCAAGTAAATATTCATATCTTTTCCCGTACCCGACAATAGAAGCTGAAACACATCCAGAAAACAAAAAGGCTAATACTAAGAAAGGTATAGTTCTATTCATTTCTTTGGGAAACCTAACGGTGAGCTAAGCCGCGCCGCCGCTGCTTTACTGGAAAAATCGGTGCGTGTCGGCGTCGGCTTGGGCGACTTGTTATGCACTTTTAGCATTTACTATGCAATTGACTAAATTTATTCCACACATGATTAAAAATTTTGAATTTTCATTTATATTTTCAAAAAATTTAGCGCCTTTCATCGTTTTCACGACATATGCAAGCAAAAAACGTTCTTTATGGTCTGCAAGATATTGGTCTATTGAACTTCCAATTAATTGACTATCCATTCCTTCAGTGAATTTTACTACGGAAGTGAACAATTTTAACTGATACTCTTGTTCATCCTCCGATATTTTTGAAATCTTCTGCCCAGATTCTTTTATGCATAAGTGCAATACAATGAGAATATTTAGAAGAACATCTATTTCTTCCAATGTGTTTCCCATCATTTGTTGCACCACTACTGAACTCAATAGATTCGGCTGCTCGATAAATAGTTCATTACAGACTAATTCTTTTTCCTTGATGCCCATTGCCTGAGCTTTTTGGATTGCACTCGATAGATGTTTTTCAGAAATTGCCATATTATCCCCACAAATTAGAAAAAGCATAACGGTGAGCTAAGCCGCGCCGCCGCTGCTTTACTGGTGAAATCGGTGCGTGTCGGCGTCGGCTTGGGCGACTTGTTAAAATTTGCCGATAACGGCTGTAAAAAGTATTTTCAGCACTGTAAAACGGGTGAAAAGCAGCCAATGAGCAAGATTCAAGAATTCAAAACGTAAATCCAGTAATGCTCGCAAAGCTTCCCCCGAAGCAGAATCAATTTCAGTTAGAGACAATCACATTGCCTATGAAGCTAAATAAAATATTAATATGCTTAAAACGCCTAAAGCAATGCCGCTAAGGTCTAAAACTACATCGACAAAATTTGAGTTTGGACTAAAAAATCCTAACTTGTTTTTCGATCGCCTACTTCTTGATATCAACAACAATATTCCACCCAGCACGTTTATAAATAGCGCCAGTAAATATACAACGTTCTCCAATTTAGCACCCACAGTTACGCAATATTTTGAGCAAGCTTTTGCCCGCAGCTATTAGAAAACGAGGTCACAGCTTCACTTAAAATGTACCTATTATTATTCTTCCAGTGCCATCAAAAAAAATTTTAACGGTGAGCTAAGCTGCGCCGCCGCTGCTTTGCTGGTGAAACCGGTGCGTGTCGGCGTCAGCTTGGGCGACTTGTTAGGCATTATTTATTTTCGTATGCCATTTAAGTTCTTAACAATTGGAGGTGATTTAAGCTGGATAATATTTATAGGAGTATGTGAAATTTTAAATAATATTTCACTTTTATCACCTCGTAATCCTATGACAGCAATTGTCACTGGCTTTAAAACTCTAACAAAAGCACCTGAATGGACATCATCACCAGGGCCTTCAATTTCTAAATAATCGTCGATCCACTTTTTGCGAAGGGTTTTTCCAGCCTCATTGTCATTGCCCCATACTTTTTCCCAAAAGCCTGTAGCAGGATTCTTTATATATTCAATTGTAATTTTTGAGCCTTCATTAATTAAGTATGTTGGCCTATCAAATTCAACTTGCTTCCATCCAAAACCTAACGAAATGTTTTTGAGAGAGACATTGTTATCATCAGCACAAATCAGAATGCGTGGGCAAAAAAGCAAATAGCTAATAACCGATATTAATAATAATTTATATTTGAGCCTCAAAACTTGATCCAATTCGGTTTTAAAAAGCTTGGCACCCAACAAATAATATGCCTAACGGTGAGCTAAGCTGCGCCGCCGCTGCTTTACTGGTGAAACCGGTGCGTGTCGGCGTCAGCTTGGGCGACTTGTTGTGCTGTTTTTATTTAAGGTTCTACCTGATTCCCATACTCTAAAGAAGACAAAATCTTTAATTTTTCTTTGTAGCTTGGGATCATGGCTGTATAGGCAAAACGACTTTTATTTCCCACGGTGCCAACACGACAAGTTGTATTGCCATGAACAATAGACACTGAATCCTCAAATTTACTTAGCAACTCATCTGTTAATCGTTGGCGTTTCTCTTTTGCGTTCGGTTGGGGCAACGGTACGCCATAAAGAACAACAATAAAAGGCCCTGTAATTGACTCAACCATTCCTTCATAGTTTGAAATTATATCCAAAACATCTGAGATAATTTGATTTGTTCTTAAACCCTCTTTAGCAAGAATGAATAAATATTCAATTTCTTTTTCATGTAGCTCAGGAATATCTATGTTTGATGACAACACATCTTCAATCAATTTAGGGGATAAAAATTGACCAAACGATTTCTTTATATATTTAATTTCATTATTCTTTTGTTTAAAAGGCCACATAGGTATTTTCATAAAAAGCACAACG
>NZ_AUEY01000130.1 GCF_000426225.1 Desulforegula conservatrix Mb1Pa | reverse complement strand
TCCAGTATTTCAAAAACAGGTATCCAGTAAATCCCGGTCGACTCCATGGCTACTGTCGTAACACCGCAATCCGTCAGCCAGTCTGCAAGCAGGTGAAGCGCATCTGTAAATGTTGAAAACTCACGGACAGGATTATCACATGCGTTGGCAGGCACTGCCACAAAATGGCTTTTTGATCCTATGTCTATACCTGCTGCATTCATATTTATATTTTCAAGATGCCCGGGACGTCTTTTGCTTTTTGGATTTGCGTCTGTTTTCATGCCTTTTATCCTTTATTAAGATTTATGGCATAACCGGACGGGAAGCTCTCGAATGCCGCTCTCTTCCAAACGGGATAGCCAGGCTTCACCAGTGATAAAAGCGCCAGCTTCCAGACCACGCTAACGGACGGGCATTAAGCACCAATGGCGATTCGGCCTTTTCAATCCAGATGCCAGATTGATTATAACCGGATCTATATTCATAATAAAGTTACTTTAGGATAAATCTCCGAGTCCTCGGAGTAGGTCGCTAACGGTGAGCTAAGCCGCGCCGCCGCTGCTTTACCGGAAAATCCGGTGCGTGTCGGCGTCGGCTTGGGCGACTTGTTATGGATTACTTTTATTTTTTAATATCTCAAATTTACCAGATATATTTAATTTTATAGGTAAAGTAATATGGTTGAATAGCGGTAAGGCCCTCCATATAGAGCCATATTCTGTTTCAAAATCAGAAACATTAATAAATATTTTGTCTATGGCTATATGCTTTTCATCATATGCGACGATGTCACCACTTGTATGAGGAACCCATATTGTATCATTTGGCCCCATAGAATACTGATTCTTTGTATGAGTAGTATAGATTATAGCTGGCTTATCCATCTCATTGTGAATATTTACAGTAGTCATTACGCCACACGATGACAAAATAGAAGTAATAACTGCTGTGATTAAAATGTATAGTATCAGCCTCATTCTGAAATTTTAATAAATCCATAACGGAAAGCTATGCCGCGCCGCCGCTGTGCTCGGTTCAAGCGACGCAGGCCCTCGGCGTCGGCATGGGCGAATTGTTGGGAGACCTAATTTGATTGTTTTGCCTTGTTCCCTTATGATGGATTTTTGGATACAAGCTCCAATAACATTTCAGCTGTTTCTGTCCCATTATATGAAGCAGGGGCCAGCATGAGCTTGCCATTATGGAGTTTGTAAAGATAATTCACCAATAAACCGCCTTCATTTTCAACCCATATGGTCGTTGTTAACGTATTCCCCATATTTGATTTCCACAATCTATAGTAGCCCCTAATATTCTGGCCATCCATATGAAGAGACCCATCCTTATAAAAAGACATATTAATTGTATTTCCGTCTTTTTTAGCCTCCCAAGTACCAATTATATCATCTGTTGAAATAAAACGGTCCGGTTTATAATATACAAATTCACTTTCTATAGGCTCTCCATTGTCTCCCTTAGCTAAGCGGAGAACCAAAGCTTGCCCATATTCGCTCCATGAGTAAGAAAGCTCGTGTTCAACGGGACGCTTCATGTCAGGTGGTTGAAAACTCCAAGTTATTCTATTGGCAGTTACAGTATAATTCCCGTTGAAACTACGGTTCATTAGTGAGTTTTTTAGGAAAACTTTACCATTTTTTTTGAAATCAATTGTGTCAAAGGCTGGGGGATTTGGCATCAACGTTTTTTGCACATAAGCAAAACGCCACTCACCAGTTACGCCGTCCTTATTTAGCTTTGGCATAGATGCACAACCAATGAGCAACGTAGAAACCAAGATTATTACTGCAAAATGCTTGATCATTATATATCTCACAACAGTTGAGGTAAGCCGCCCGCCGCTACGCTTGATGTATATTCCGGCGCTGATCGGGTCGGCTTGAGCGAATTGTTAGCTTTTCCTGTATGTTAACGATATGTTTTGGTTTGTAGCAATGCAGGAAAGCCTCGCATTAAGATTAATTTCCAATAATCTCGTTCAGTCCTTCAATGAGCTGATCTAGCTCCTCTGGTGAAACCCTACCGACCAATTTTCCTATTCTTTCTGTTGAGAGAGTTCTGATTTGGCTGATTTTTACCCATGACCGTTTAGGGAGATCAGTGGATTCAAGCTCCAGCGTAAGAGGAAAAGCAGCACGTTGAGGTTGGCTTGTGATTGCCATAGCGATTACAGTGCCTGAACGCTCATTAAATATGTCTTGGCTTAGAATTACAACCGGCCTCAAACCTGCCTGTTCATTGCCTTTAACTGGATTCAAATCCGCCCAGCGAACCTCACCTCTCAGTATTCTGGCCACTGTGCGAGCTCCTCATCCATACCTTCTTCAGCCAATTTCCGTTCCGTTGCGGGAGAAAGCTTTGCACACTCTATAGCAAGGCGATTTCGTTCAAGTTTTTGCAGCTTTTCTGTGACCGCATCCTGAATAGCTTTGCTTCTATTGGGAAACACTCGGGCTTTTACAAGCATGTCAAGCCTATGCAGCGTCCCCTCTTCCATTGTTATTGCAATCTTTGCTGTAGTCATTTTGCACCTCCAGTATGATAATAGATCATACTTATTGGCCGGTCAAGAAACAAAAACTTTGTGGATTTCATAAAAAAGCTAACGGTGAGCTAAGCCGCGCCGCCGCTGCCTTACTGGTGAAAAACGTGCGTGTCGGCGTCGGCTTGGGCGACTTGTTAAGCCATCCTTTTTAGTTGATGAAAGTCACTTATGGTTTCTAAATCGTCTTTTTCTACTGCCAGCGCTTTATACAGATCCCAACGAATTTGTAAATTCAGCCAAAAATCAGCCGATACACCAAAAAATTTGGATAGTCGAAGGGCAGTGCTGGGTGTTACACCACGCTTTTTATTAACCAGCTCATTAACCCTTTGATAAGGGACATGAATAGCGTCAGCAAGCTCGCGTTGGGTGATTTGCATGGGAGAAAGAAACTCTTCCAGCAGCATTTCACCTGGATGGGTTGGTTCTCTATTTGTTGGAATACGTACCATAGATACACCTCTAATGATAGTCTGTTACTTCAACGTCATAAGGCCCAGATTCATCCCATTTGAAGCAAATCCTGTACTGCTCGTTTATGCGAATGCTGAACTCACCTTTTCTGTTACCAGATAATGCCTCAAGCCTGTTGCCCGGAGGAATTCTTAGTTCTTCCAGTGCTACAACAGAATCAAGTTGATCAAGTTTTCTGGCGGCAATACGCCAAATAGTTTGCGGACAAGCCTTACGAGCAAGCTTTGACCCAACACCATTATAGATATCTTCTGTGGCTTGATCTTTAAATGAGACAATCATAGAAACATAATAGCACGGCTTTCATGCTATGAGAATATTTTTTTTAAAGGCTTAACGGAAAGGTATGCCGCGCCGCCGCTGCCTTGCTGGTGAAACCGGTGCGTGTCGGCGTCGGCTTGGGCGACTTGTTAGGCAATATAATCATATGTTGGTTTATTTTATTTTACCTTCAGCCTTTAGCTCATCATAAGCTTTCATTAGTCTGTTCATTATTTCCTGTGCATCTTTGACCTTGTTGCTGATGTGAAGATAAAGTCCGATAGTTTTTAAAGTCGTTTTTTTTATGCCTTGTATATTTAGCTTTGAAATAGCCTCGGTTGCAGGATCACTATAATCCAGAACAAAAGGAGCTCTTCCTATCTGAAGCATTTTAAACGCAGCTTCATGGCTTTTTGGAGATTCTATTTTTATATTGTTCTGTGGATCTTCAAGGAACTTGAGTAAGCCACCATAGCCATAGCCATAAATGATTATTAAGTTTTTTCCTTTCAGATTATCCTCTGTTTTTGGAAGCAATGCTTCATCTCCAAGTGTATAAATTTCAAGAGATATTTCAGCTAACGGCTTCGGGCTTACAATGGTTTTTCCCTCATATTCAGGGACTCCTCGTGTTCCCATTAACACCTGAGTTGTTCCGTTTCCTGCATTTGTATAAAGCCTTTTTGGTGGATATCCCTGTAAAGTATATTCTATCCCTGCCTTTTCAAACATCATTTTAAGCATGTCAATATGAATACCACCTTTGACATTTGTATTATTTTCAAGAATAAAATATGGTGGAAAATCGAGCGCTCCGATTTCAAGAGGAGCTGCATTAGCAGGAATAGCAAAAACAAGTAAAGAAAATGCTAAAATTAAAAAACTTACATTAGTTTCTTTTTTCATAGGATTCTCCTTGCATAAATGTGGCTGAATTTAGGTATAGTTGATTACAATGCCTTCCAAGTAACTATCCCTTAAGTAGCTGAAATCATTAGGTCTGAATTTTTGGCAAAAATTGCTTTTTTTTGCATCACAGACTATAATGCAACCCTCAAAACGTATCTTCTTTATAATAAATTCCCTGTTTCTGAAAGTGGATTGCCACTACCTTGCTGAAAACCAGAAACATCTAAAAGAGCAAGTCCAAATTCCTGAGCTCTTTTCTTTAAACTGGCTATAACTCTGGAACGGTATCTTTCTTCGTAAATATCCTGGCCAGCGTCGTAATATGAACTTCCATGTTTTAGCATAGTGCAAACCAGTTTTGCCAGCTTATGTGCAGTTGCGGTTATTGCCTTTGGAGCACCAAGCCTGGACCTCTGTCTTCTATAATATGCTCCAAGAGCGCTTTTGGATCTCAGGAGCGTTGAAGCTGCAATCCTCATGGCCACAGCCGCACGGTTTACAACTTTTTTTGTCCTTGCGCTTATAATTTTTCCTCCGGTAATCTTTGTACCAGGACACAGACCCAGCCATGACGCAAAATGTTTTGAAGTTTTCCATCTGCTCATATCTGTTCCTATCTCTGCAATGCTCTTAAGCGCTGTATTTGTATTGATTCCATCTATACGTGTCAGGTCAACACCTGATATCCTCAACATAGCTTCGTCCATTGAAGACTGACCACCTGAAG
>NZ_AUEY01000129.1 GCF_000426225.1 Desulforegula conservatrix Mb1Pa | reverse complement strand
AACAGACTCGCAACCCTCGATGTCAGGAGAATCTGCACACGTATAGCCAAGCAGGCATCTGTTAATTCTTCAGACAGTGAAAAAATTAAACTTCATCCGCATAAGCTCAGGCATACTTTTCTAAAAAGAGTTGCTGACAAACACGGGATACACGTTGCCCAGGAAATGAGCGGAAATGTTTCTCCAAGAGTTATATTCAGATATACAAAATCGGATCCCGACGAGTTACAGAACATCAGCGAAGGACTTTTTTAATCATTCTGTCCAAACTTTGACATCACGATTATCCAGAATATTAGCCAGAGTAGCAGGCTCGTATTTTTGGGAAGATTTTCTGCTGACTACTTCGAGCGCTAATTCAGCAGCATATATGTGAATAAGTTTAAATATTTCTTCAATATTTATGGATATAGGGTTTTGACAGCCACGCTTTTCAGACAAAATTATGACAATGACAGACATAAGCTCTGTCATTGAAGCATCTTCGCTTTGATCCAATATTATTTTTTCTGCTTGTTCCCCTAAATATAATAGCCATTTATCAGGTAAGTTATTTGGCAAACATGCTTCAGGGCCCCTATCAAGAACTTCGCTTTTAAAAGTATCAAACATATAATTCCTCAGATTCTTTTCCAGTTGTATCACTCGCAAATACATTTGCGGACTATAGTCCGTAGACTATAGTCATCATTAATTCTATTTTCAAGTATTTTTATACCGGATGCTTGAAATGAAAAAATCAGAAGAAATTTTTGGAAAGATTTTGAAAAAAATCAGGGCTGAAAAAGGCTTTTCACAAGAAAAGCTTGCCCTTGAAGCTGACCTTGATCGTACTTTTATTTCTTTATTGGAGAGAGGTTTGAGACAGCCGTCATTAAATACCTTACTTCAGATTTCAAAAGCCCTTGATACAAAAGCCAGTGAAATAGTCGCACAAGTTGAAATAGAGCTATCAAAAGTTTAAAAATATATAGCTTTGCTAAATCAAAGCACTCCCAGCCTGATAATAGGAAAGGGCGATACTGACGGTTTTATACCCAGACAGAGCCATAATATCGCTGATATTTTTCCCCTGCCGTCCGGCTTCTGTAATAAAACCGGATCTAAGACTATGCCCAGAATAAATTGACGGATCAAGACCGGCAAGCAAAGCCCTTTTTTTAACAATCCTTGAAACTGTCTGCTCAGTGAACCCGGATAAAACCTTTCCAGACTTTGAGAGCTTTCGAAAAATCCTGTCTTCGGTTACATTCGATGCATCAAGCCAGAGATTCAGGGCTTTAGCTGCATTTCCCAAGATAGGAACAACAAGACCTTTTCCTTCCTGGTCAGACTTGGACTTTCTAAGGTTAAAGACATATCCGTCATCATAAGAGGTGTCTGCCCTGGTCAAATCCTCGATGCAAGCCGCAGCAACTTCGGATCTTCTTCTTCCCCCGCTGGCGAATGCAAACAAGAGAACAGCCCTGTCCCTGACTCCAAAGATAGAATCATCACAGGTTGAAAGCATAGATTCAAGAATATCCAGGGTTGCAGCTTTCTTTTTTGTAGCCCTGAATCCTTTATTGACCGCAGCCCTGCGAGCTTTTGAGAGTGAAAAACGGATTTCTCCGGCTCTGCATGAGTTTGTGAGGCCTCGCATTTCATGGGCAGAAGATATGGAAGCCATTCTTCTTATTATAGTGCTGATGGAATGCGGCCCTGGCTTTGCTTTAATGCCTTCTTCCATAAGAGTTAATTCTGCTTCTGGATCGAGACCCATGAGATGATAGGTCACAAACTTGATAATCAACTCTTCAGGGTAGGGCAGGGGAGTTTCCTGTTGTCGCTCTGGCCCATTCCTGAAAGTAATAAAGATCCTTCTTGTATGCTTTTTTTGTGTTTTCTGGCGTACCATCTTCAAAAATTGCTTTAACGCACTCAGAAATATTCTCCGGAAGGGCAGGGACAAGATTTCTGTTATTGTCTGAAGAATAAAAATCCAAATCAAACTCCTACAACTGATTATCCTGATCAGCCTGAATGTAATTTTCATATTGCATTGAATCTGGAGATTCCAATGGAATTGATTGAGGCTCAGATTTTACCGGATCGGTACTTTTACGCTTACGCGCTCGGATTTGTTTTTTAATATGCCCTGTTGTTTTTTCAGAATCCTTGAAGAAATAGCTTATTTGAAAAGGAGTTTTTTTGTGATTGCCTTTGCCAAGGGAAGGATGCGACCTAAAAGCTTCCAGTTCTTCAGCAGAAAAAGGCTTCTTAGAAAAATCAAACAGAACAAGAAGGGCTTTACCGTCGAATTTAAGGAGTTTTTTTATTTCGTCTTCATTTATTCTTCGACTTAGAGTGTTGGCTCCAGAGTTTGGCGTTCTTACAGCAAATTCTACAGCTACATCATCAATGAGAAAATCTATTTTACCTTTGCCTGTTAATCCCCCTGGTAATGTGGCCTGTTTTTCAGGCTCAATATTATGACCGAAGTATCCTAATAAGAATGTCCTTACAAGTGGCAACAAGGCTTTCTCTCCCCAATGTTCCAGATAAAGAGATTTAGAGAAGGATTTATTACAAAGGCCTGTAAACAGGATCTCAAAAGCGTTTTTAACTTCAGATATTGTAGTTGCCATGATTATATTGCCTCCTATAAATTATCTCCGGGTGAAACTAAACCTTATTATATATGTCTCAAACAGATTTATGGCTGGACAAAGATCACTTTAAATTTTCAAATATAAGGAACTGGATCTACTTGGTTTATAGGCCTTCCTAAAATTAGTCGATTTCTATAAGTTCCAGAGTATCCACAGACTGCAAGTATTCCTATTTCGAGATACCATAAAAAAAGATCCCAGGTTTCAAAATATGCTTCAGTAAATTGCCCCTGCTTTTTATGTTCTGGATGAACCAATGAATTTCTTATTTCTGTAATAGCATGTGGTGCAGATCCCAAATTATGTTGATTCGCAATTGTTTTTAAAACTTGGTCTTCATTTGGTATGTCTATTGGAATATTGAGTGAAGAGAATAATAAACGCAGCTTATCCGATGCCCATAACTCCTTAAAACCTTTAACAGTTAAAAGTTTTTTGTATTTGACCGCGTATTCAAAAGAAAGGCGTTCTATAGCTGCTTGAGCCATTATTATGCATCCAGGAATCCCTCTTTTTGCGTTATTGGCTTCGTGATACCAGGAAATAACATCTGATAAAGCTTTAGACCATTCTTCATTTTGAATTTTTTTTATGAAAAGAGGAAATAATTCCTCTAATTGATCCTTATACCTTGGAGCAAACCAGGATAATGGCTCTATATAGGGTTCCATTGGAGATGACCATGACGCCCAAACTCGATTATCATTTTCATCAAAGCCAACTGGACAAACAGGGTTACACCAGTAGCCATTGGCAAAAGTAAAAAAGTAATTTAAATATTCTAAAAACTGATCGGCTTGCTCTCCTGTAAACAAAGAGCCATCATTTTTCTCTATAGTGCCGACATGGGTTATTCTATTACCTCCCTTGGTTTTAAGAAATTCTTTATTTTTTGGCGTTATTTCTAAGGATTCAACCCTAACTTTCCATTCGTCAGAATTTAAAGAAATTTGACTGATATTTACGAGCTGGCCCGGTAAATTTCCAACTCTGCCAAAATCTTTAAAATTAAATAAATGAAAAATTACCTTTTTAATCAGTGTTGAATCGTCGCCAATTATGCATATAGGTTCAGAAGATGAACACCAGTCAACACATATTATTCCATCATGAGGATGGCTGCCACCTGTACCTAATGCGAATCCTTCTATTTTTTTGCCGTCAATCATTAACGAAGTAAAGCGGCTGGGATCAGTCATGGCTGAAACAGAATCATTAAAAGGAACTCCGTTGAATTTCCCAGATATATCAATACTAGTATGCGGGAGATAATTAAAAAAAACTTCGCATTCTCCTTGATACACTTGACCTTTGATTTCAATTTCAGCTTGGCCTTTATGAAGCGGAACTTTATCGTCTAAAGCAGAGAAGTCAAAAACAGGAGCGATGTTCATTATATTTATCCTTATAAATAACCATAAACAGAGGTTGTGTTTTCAAAGGCCATTTTAAATAGAAACCAGATCCGGCTCCTGCATTTATCCCAAAAATGCCGTTTCCTTAAGAATTAGTATCGATAATATAAAGTTATCGCAATTTTTGAGGAACTTTCTGTGGCTTGTTCTTCAATAGAATCACACTTATTTACAATCCATCATCTTTATATTTATCTCTATATGTATATTTTTTAGTTTTGTTTATGGGCATATTTGGTTTTGAAGCCCCATCTTCTTTGAGTTCACCGACAGCTTCTTCAGTATCTGTTAAATTAGGTATTTCTAAATCAGAATTAATAAATTGATCTTCCAAAGCAGTTATAATCTTTTCTCTCTTAATATCTGTTTTAATTTCTTTTGTAGATACGTCCTCTTTTGTTTCTGCATCCGACAAAAATTCACTTCTTTTAAGAATCGCATTTCTTATTATTGTATTTAAACAATATGGATTAGAGGTGCTTTCAGTTCCAAGTATATATTCTCTTTGAATAATGGCAGTTACATCAGGATTTTTTATTACCAATTCATTAATTGCAGGATAGCGAACATATGGAAATTTTTGATTACCATTTTTACTCCGCCATGCTTATCTTAAGGCATGTGAAAGATTATCCAGATATGATGGAGGTGTAGCATGGCAAAAAATATGATCCAATTTCAAAAAGGAAAGAGTATTCACGAATTCCTGTCCGAATATGGGACCGAAGATAAGTGCCAAGACTCATTATTCAGACTTAGATGGCCGCATGGTTTTAGTTGTCCGAATTGCGGCGGTTCGAAATTTTGCGAGCTCAAATCAAGAGATCTGTACCAATGCCACAAGTGTCACCATCAGGCGTCGGTAAAGGCCGGAACTAT
>NZ_AUEY01000128.1 GCF_000426225.1 Desulforegula conservatrix Mb1Pa | reverse complement strand
TGGGCGACTTGTTAGGAGGTTGAAATATGGGCTTAGAAACAGAAATGGTTTCCTTTTTTATAAACGGCGACCGCAAAACATCTTTTTACGGTTGCCCTGATTGTTGGGAGCAGGGCAACAAAAACCCATTATATTTATGGGACAATATTTTGCGTTGCCCGGTTCATGGCGAAGTTACTAATCAAGAGCGTATCTCTGAATATCAGAAACTCGGATACCAATTCCTGGTTGGTGTGCCTCCTGATCAAGAGCAACTTTCTTGAGGCAATGGGTACAAATTATAAACAAGCCTTGGCTGTCTTGATCCATTTGGGGGCTTGTTTTATTTTTACCATAAACAGGTGGGTCTGTTTGAATTAAGCCTATGCGATAAAGTTCTTTGTTACAAAAAGGGCAAAGTATCGGTTGCATTAATAGACCTCCTAACGGTGAGCTAAGCCGCGCCGCCGCTGCCTTGCTGGTGAAAACGGTGCGTGTCGGCGTCGGCTTGGGCGACTTGTTATACCGTGCAAATTTTACTTTTTTATATTTTGGGATATCAAAGAGACTAAAGACTTATGTCCTTTAATAACCAGTCCTTCATAAGTTTCTTGGATCACTTTTAACCGAAATTTTCCAATTTTGAATAGATTAATACTGATATCTTGTGAGCCAACAACATAATGCTTTGATCTTATTAGAGTTGCATTCATGTCATTGAGAATAACCCCAAGTTTTTTAATAAGAAGCTTATCTGTTTCACTCCCAAGCAGCATTCTTTTTTGATTAAATGGCCACATAATGTATTAAAACTTCAAAGGTATAACGGTGAGCTAAGCCGCGCCGCCGCTGCCTTCGCTGGAAAAATCGGTGCGTGTCGGCGTCGGCTTGGGCGACTGGTTAGCCAATATAGTAATGTTTTTCTTTGATAAATACAAAAATAGTAAACTAAAAATAAATGGAACTGAATGAATTAGTTGAACTAACGGCGGCCTATAGAAATAATAAGACTGACCAAAAATTGATGTATTTACAATAGGATTGACGTTCCAAAAAAAGTCTAAGTTAAAAGTTGAATTAAAATTAGAAATATACATAATTATTAACTCTGCAAGGATAGAGACTATAAATAAGCAAAGATTAATACACCATAAGATGGCTATCCATCTAAGATTCAAACCTTTAAAAATTTTAATCATGATAAAACAGGCAATTAAAAAACTTGAATAAAAACAATAGTTAATCAGTGACAATGTTACAAATAGTGGATTAGGCACTGAATATATTACATGATAGTGAATAGTAACTAAAAAATATGCAGAAGAAATAAAAAGCAAAAAAAATCGGAGCTTATCGATGTTGAATTCTTGACTGATTTTTTTGAGCTTAAATAACCCGTATATGAATAGAGCCATACCAATCGAGTCATTAAATATATCAAATCTAAAGGCATATCCTAATTCTGATGACTTTTGAATCGTTGCATCTACTAAGCATAGAATTCCTCCCCAAAAAAACAGTCTCAAGGAAGTTTGAAGTTCTATCAAGAGGGTTTCCCTTTCGTGATATTTATTGGCTAACGGTGAGCTAAGCCGCGCCGCCGCTGCTTTACTGAAAAAATCGGTGCGTGTCGGCGTCGGCTTGGGCGACTTGTTGGGCATTAAGGCAATGGTCTATGCGGGATTTGCGCGCCATGCCATACCCCAACGATCCAGACTACATCACCTTGGATTTTATAAAAAAAACGGTATGGAGACACAATGACTTCTCTGAAAGATAATGCAGGGAATTCTGGTATAATCCTGCCCGATTCGGGAAAGTCTTCAAGCCTCTTCAAAACAGATTCCGCCAAATTTCTAAAGCTTATCGCCGCAGATGGCTTATCTCTACGGATATAAGCAAGCGCAGACAAAAATTGAGTTCTGGCTGAAGGGGTAAACTTGACTTTCACAATGGCTCCTGAGCAAGTAGCGCATCCGCCTCAGCCATTACGGCATCAAGATCGCTACCATTTCCCAATTCAATTTCCATCTCTCCTTTTGCTAAAATGCGTAGAAGCTCTTTGTCGTGCTCAGACTGGTTGTAGGCCTCAACGCTAATCATGACAGCCGCAGCTCGACCCCTTTGCGTTATTATTAATGGAGAATTTGAATCTTGAAGATGCTTTAAAATTTTTGCAGCATCTTGCCTCAAATCACTTACCGGAATAATTTCCATTAGCTTGCCCATAGAACACCTCCTAATTGTATCTTTAAAAGTACCATTGAGAGTGATTTAAAGCAAAGAAAAACTATAGGGATAGGTGCTTGCCCAACGGTGAGCTAAGCTGCGCCGCCGCTGCCTTGCTGGTGAAATCGGTGCGTGTCGGCGTCAGCTTGGGCGACTTGTTAGATAATAAAAGCAACTTCTACCAAGTAGAAGTTATGCTCTTGCCAAATTCTTATTTAGATGTTTTTAAAAATCTATCACCATATAGTTTATCTATTTGCTCTAATACTTTGCCTTGTGGTGAACCTATTAGCCTTATGCGCTCATTTTCAGAAAGCTTTCCGAATAATTTACCTGATGTTGGAGAATAGAGAATAATGATATTGTCCGTGTCACAAGCATGGTTTTGACAAGAATTTATAGAATAAAATTCTTCTCCATCAATATTTATTTTTTTTGCTGGAGAACTCGGGCCATCAAGCTTGGTAAGCCATTTTGAGGACTTTTTTATGTCAAGGGCTGTGAAGTATGCTTTTTTGAACTTTGAATCTTTTAAAAATCCCATGCCATAACACCTTCTTGGGCTTGTGCATGAACACATAGGAGAGCAATAAGGCACATTGCATAAATAGCTTTTTGAATCATAGAGAACCTTAGTTTTGAATATTATCTAACGGTGAGCTAAGCCGCGCCGCCGCTGCTTTACTGGTGAAAACCGTGCGTGTCGGCGTCGGCTTGGGCGACTTGTTAGACCCCACAAATTAAAACCTTATATTATATTAAGCTTAATCGAATATAACAAAGGCAATGAAACAATACATAATGAACGATATCAATACAAAAAATAACCCAATTGTTAGATTACGTTCAACGTTAAACCAATATACTAAATCTTTATCTGGAATGGACTGATAATCCCGATCAAGGCAATAAAACATAAACGTAAATGATTTAAAATCATTTCGGAAAGGAATAGGACTTCCAGATCTCTCGTATTCAGATGGATAATCCTTTTTCAAGCGGGTAATAAGGTAGCCATCAATGAAATGCAAACTGATAATGCATATTAGCGCGATAACCCATAATGTTATAAGTATATAATCCATATTTAAGAGGGTCTAACGGTGAGCTAAGCCGCGCCGCCGCTGCTTTACTGGAAAAATCGGTGCGTGTCGGCGTCGGCTTGGGCGACTTGTTGGCACTGCGGTTGAAAAATCAATGCCAGACTATTAAACAGTTTAGGGCAACCAACGACCTGAAGTTACCCTGCCAGAACATAAAAACAGAAAACAGCAAAACCCAAATGAGTTACCATATTACTTTTGCAATTGCTGGTGAAAACCTGTCTCTGAATGACTGGAGAAACTCCTGAAAAGTCAAACGCCTTACTCTGAGCCACATAGCGTAAAAAGCCATTCACTTCAACAGTGCTAAAATTGGCGATAGCATCAAAGATATAAAACTGCCAACTAAAAAGTACCGGGTTAACGACTGCAAAGCCTCAGCATGCCAACGGTGAGCTAAGCTGCGCCGCCGCTGCCTTGCTGGTGAAATCGGTGCGTGTCGGCGTCAGCTTGGGCGACTTGTTGGAAATTAGGCGCTAAAAGGAAACAGCGCTGCCATTAACAAAAAGCTGATGGAGCAACCCCGAAAAGCCTGACCCCGCAACAGCTTTAAAACAGACACAGCAACAAAAGCAAAAACTAATGAACCAAGACTGCTTTACCGCAAAACCAGAAACTCCACGCAAAAAAGGCAAAACCAATAAAGCTGAAACAACTGCAAGCTGAGGAAATGCCAAAAAACTATAGCGCAAAGCTGGAAATACAGAGCTAAAAAAGCCAAGCAATTTACCCGAGTGACAAAGCAAAAAAGTCAAAAGCTTTAACCACTTATATTTGCCAACTGAGCCAGAGCGCGAAAGCTTATAAAACCGGGCAATACCCCGGAAACAGATTTCCAACGGATAGCTAAGCCGCCCGCCGTTACGCTGGCCGGAAACCAACCACGCCTACTCGGGTCGGCTTGAGCGGATTGTTGTGTGCTTTACAGCATTTAAGAACTGAAAACTCCAGATTCTTTGAAAATGCTGAAAAGCAACTGCCAAAAAACTTTGTGAAAATGAAAACAGCTGAAAGTATGCAACCAATATACACCAGACTTTTAGAAACTGCGGCCCGAAGGCTAAAACTGCTGGAAACGCTGAAATCCACGACAGCGTTACCTTACGAACCTAAACACAGACCTAAAAAAGCTGCAAATAGAAAAAACTTTAAAATCATAGAGTTGCGAAAAAATGACCGTTTTTTTGAAAAAATCTTTAAAAACATAAGGTTAAAACACATTGGTCGTGTATGCGACCTAAACACGACTTTTATGAGAGCCCGGAAGAAAATGCGACGTTTTCAGCCTTGATGCTTTGAAAGCGTTGCCAAACGAGAAAAAGCCTGAGTTTGCCAAAGAGCTGAAAAGGATTCAATGCCAAGCATTTTTGCCGTGAACTGCAACTGGCCAAGGAAAAATACCAATTCCCGAACGCCTGAATTTCAGTGCGCTTGAAATTCCAACATCCTAATCGTTGAAAAATTTATGCGCTGGCCATCCGACATTAAACACACAACGGTGAGCTAAGCTGCGCCGCCGCTGCTTTACTGGAAAAATCGGTGCGTGTCGGCGTCAGCTTGGGCGACTTGTTAGCTTTTGAAGCGTTTACTATGCCTATATTTAGGCATAATTAGTAAAAACGTTTTGCCTTTTTTCGCGTTCCTGATTCTGGAGGTG
>NZ_AUEY01000127.1 GCF_000426225.1 Desulforegula conservatrix Mb1Pa | reverse complement strand
CTGGCAAAAAGCCCCATTTACAAAAAACAGGCTCAACAGAATCAGCACGCACGAAAACAACATTCCCCTCTTCATAAACCCCTCCGTTTTAAGATATGTAAGACAAACAATAATAAGGCAGGCTATCTATTCCAGGCATTAAAGATGCCGGATTTTCATGATTCAGCCGGGCGGCTGTTTTTTTCACATAATCAACAACAACATAAAATGTCAATATGATTAATGGCAATATCTCAATACAAAAAGCCCGAAAACCTGATATTTCAGGCTTTCGGGCTTCAATATTTACCCAAGTTTACCCAGTGCAGCATTACGAATAAATTCACTCGGAGTCATTCCAGCTTTTTCAGCAGCCGCTTCAATCTGCTCCCATTCTGATTCGTACCATCTGATCTGCTTTGTCAGGTTGCGCCCTGGCTTCTTCTCTTTATTTGAACTGCCGGGCTTTCGCCCGGCTCCTTGCCTTGTTCCGCCTCTCATTATGCTATGCCCATTCGTATGTGAAAGAATTTTCGATTGCTTCCTTGATATCCATGATTGTGTGTTCGCCTTCTTCAGGCCCTTCGACCATTACCATCAGCTGCCTGGAATTTCCAGCCCTTCGGTATGACCTGTTTTTGTTTTCCATCATTTCGTAGGCTTCTTCTTTGTTTTTATATGTTTTCATGGCGGCTTTTTTCCTTGTTTATTTGGTTGATTTGATGTGTTACGTTCGCTCCATTTGATATTTTTGTCAATACAAATAAAACAAAAAAGCCGGGAAACCCGATTATTTTCAGGTGTCCGGCTTTTTATTTAAAGAAGGTTTAAAGACTTATAAAATTTGGATTAATGAAGGGTTACGAACAAAGAATGGTTTCGCCTGACTTAGACAAACACTGTGCCTGTAAGCCAGCTCCAAAGTGCCGACAGATAAGATGTTTCGTATTGCAGATACACGCCATTAAAGGGCAAAAACCGCGTAAAATTTTGCCAAAACCCAAACAGGCAGTTACATTCCTCAGAGCTGCAAAGCCTGTGAGGAAGACCATAGAAGATAACCTTGACTGATTCATTCCCGCATATTGGGCATTTCATTTTTATTTCCCCTTTAATCTATTAAAAGCTTCGTGCAGTTTTCGAAAATGCCCGATAGACATCGATGGTATTACAAGATTACTGTCTTTAAACGCTTGCAGCTCATTATTATCAGAAAGATGACATTCCTTAATTTTATCAAAGGCATCTACAAAAGGACGCAGTGCTTCTATTAAATCAGCCATCCGGCTTAATAGCTCGGCTGATTCCTTGAGCATGGTTATTTCCTCAAGCAAGCCTGGCACATCGCCTTGTTCAACCCCAAGATAATCAGCTATCTTTGTGAACACCGCCGCCATAGCCTTGTTTTGTTCTCGCAGGTTTTCTATGACTTCCGCATTATTCAGACTATTTATTTCACCACACTGCTCAGACTCTTTCAAAATAGCTTCTTTGACGAGTTCAATAATCCGGCACAAATACTCGTATTTATGATTCGCTTGGCGGGGAAGGCAATCATACCAATCTTCGCCATATATTTCGAACATAATGTCTCTGTCGAGATCACTGACATCATCAGCTGCATATAAACGGTCAGCTTCATCGAATAGCTCCCTTGCCTTGGTCTCAGAAAGATCATCATCTCTTCTTAATTCACAAATACGCTTTTTAGCGTGCTGAGGTAACTGACAAAAGTCATATACGGTTCCTTCTGTTTCAGGACTGAGTTTATGAGCTATATAGCTTGTATTGCAGGAGCGGAAAAATTCTCTTATTGGAGTTTTTTTACCCATGCCGCCCCAGAAATACGACCAGCAATCATTGAAACACGTAATCGTGATTTTACCCTGACCAGGCCCAATGTCTTCAAAATATACGGCTATAGGATCTTGATTAGGGATTCCGCTGATTATCAACTTTTCAGCAATGCTTTTTTCTAATTTCATCACCCCTCCAAATAGTATTAAAACAACTCCAACTGCCTGAACCTCGGCTCAACCCTCTCCGCTTCGATCTCCTCGTGACCATCCTTGCAAACCTGAATCACGAAGCGTCTTGAGCAGCCAACTTCCCAGGCAATCCAGTCGAAACTTTTTTTCTGTTTTCTAAGTTCAAGAATTTTTTTGCGCTTGAGTCTTCGGTTGTATCTGTCGAGTGTGGGAAGATCCACGGACTCGCCCTGGAGGTAATCAGAAAGCACTGTGGCGGCTTCGAGGCCAATGACCACGGCAATGGAATGATCCGCAGTCACAGCCTTTGGCACGTAAAGCCTGCGGCCTCCGAAATGCCCAAGAAACGCCACGAAGGTTTCTTCATCCATTATGCTTTCAAGGTCTTCGAGTTTCATAAGTTCCTTTTTGTAGGGTGCGTGGCGTCTTTCCACGCACCATTTCAACCCGGTGCGTGCAAAAACGCCACGCACCCTACACCTGAATATTCTCTGTCTGCGCCTGTGCTTCTTCAGCCTGCTTTTTTGCCAGCCGTTTTTTATTGTATTCCAGTGCCGCCACAACCTTCCGCAGCTGCTGGCAATCGCACCATTCAAGCCTTTCCACACCGAACATCTTCTTTGCTATTCCGTGGCCATAGGCCCATTGCAATTTGCCATCAGCCAGAAGCGCCCCGATCTTGCCCATTAATGCAGTTTCAGGAGCCTGCCCCTTGACCGCCTTGGGCTGGTTCTTCCTCTTTTTGCTCTCAAAGCCTTTGGATTCAAGATGCGTGATGATCTCGTTAAGCTTGGGAATGCTGGCATCCTTGGATGATTTCAGGCCAAAGCTTGCCAGCATTTCCCGGTATGTGTCGTCATCCATTCCAAGCTGGGCCTTTGCAATGTGGATGGTCGCGAGCTTGGCTCTTTTGATATTGTTGTTGTTGGTTTTCATGGTTCATAATCCTTGAGTTCTGAGACATACGCTGCTTTAGTACGGCCAGCCGAACCACATGAGTTACAATGAACAGTACTATATTTACTTGGAGTAACCCTATAACCAGCAAATGCGGAGCAATGATGTTCTCTCAGCAATACAAACCAGGCTCTATCTTTCACCGGCTTTTTGCGTTCTTCGCACTTACACCCAAAAGAAACAGACATAATAAATCCTCCCTACCAGATCGAAATAACCCGGATATCCTTGTTGTTGGCTTCAAAATGACGTTTGAGAGGGCCAAAGCTCGACCAGCAACAATTAACGACCTGATACTGATTTCTGGAAGCCATCTCTTCCTTGTGGTTTTTACTAGATCCCCTGAGCATCTTTTTCATCTCTTTTTCTGGGATCAGCTTTTTTGTTTTTATTTGCCAGAAACGCCGTGCTTGCTCAGGGATCTGACCAACTTCACCGACCTTCATCCACTCACCTTTAATGTAGCCATCGACATACACAGCTGTAACGACTCTTTTTTTGATTAACTTTTGGCATAACTCTACTTTAAACCCATCAATAAGGAGCGATGTTGAACCATGAGGGTAATTCATCATTTCCTTGATCCTGGCCCAGTCATCCTTGGTTATTGGTCTTGCTTCGACTTGTGTTTTATCTTCCATTTAAAGATCCTTTACCTTGCCAGTTATTAAAACAACGTCTGCTGTTTCTTTGCCTGCTCATCAGCAAGCACCTTGCCCATTCTTCTAATCAGAAGATCCGCCTTTTCTGGGGTCATTGCGTCCGGCGCTTCGATCTTCACCTGATTTTTTGCAAAAGCCAGCAGATACTCGTTGCTCCAGCCAAGCATATTGCGAAGGGATTTGATTTTCTCCCTCTGATCCGGCCAGACGGTTTCATGCTTCATCACAGCTAAATTCATAAGCCTGTGTTCAAGCTCCCGGAATCCGGTTTCATCCAGATCCGTGAGCTTGTTCACGCCAAGCCCGGAAGCAAGTTCGTAAACCCGCTCCTGGCTGATTCTCCGCTTTGAGGCGAGAGACCATATGCTGTTGAGACTCTTTATTTTGTTTGCCATTTTATCCTCCGGCTGCTCGTCAGTGCCTGGGCCGCCCGGCCAAGCATACCGCCAAAAGGCGGTTTCGCTTAATCTCTTGTGATCCACTTCCTGATATTGCTCACAGCCGCATTCCAATCATTCGAGAGCCTTATCCTGATAAACCGTTCAAAAAGCTTGTCCATTGCTTCTACAGCTTGGTTGTACAGATAGATCCTCTCAAGAGTGGCGCCATCGCTGTCTTCAGCTATGCTTTCAGTCTGTGGAAGGTTCAAGGATGAAAAAGACAGCCAATCTGCATGGATCGTAAAATGATAAATATTTTCGCGTATTTCGAACGCCAGCCTGATCTTTGATACAAGAGCGCCTCGCCTGAGTGCGCTTGTGCATTCATCTCTATCGACAGAATCGTCGCCCTTGATGCTCAATGTTTCTTTTGGCATCTCATTTTCAAAAGAGATGTTGACAATATGTGTTGAAATGCCGATTTCCAGATCTTCAGAAATCCTGAATGCTTCATTTTCAGCCACATAAAACAGCCAGGTTAGGAACTCGGAACCTATGAATTTATATTTTTTGTAAGCTACTGACAGATCCAGCATAATTACACCCTGAAGCTTGAAGGTATTAGGTTAAGGAAAGCCGCATTCTCAGCCGGATTCAGCATCTGCTCCGCCAGAGTATAAGGGAAAAGCCTGATTGCCCTGAGTCCGAAAGACTTGCTGAAAAG
The DNA here is from genome assembly GCF_000426225.1 of Desulforegula conservatrix Mb1Pa. Taxonomy (NCBI): domain Bacteria; kingdom Pseudomonadati; phylum Thermodesulfobacteriota; class Desulfobacteria; order Desulfobacterales; family Desulforegulaceae; genus Desulforegula; species Desulforegula conservatrix. The sequence continues at coordinate 380 of NZ_AUEY01000127.1, read as the reverse complement.
CGTTTCAAAATCTTCTAATGCAGCTTTTGAGGCTGCAAAAATATGCACTTCGTTTTTGGCTAAATCCCATAAAACATTATGTATACTTGGCTTTAGAGGAGCCTTGGAAAACAGCATGGCGTAAACTGATTCTTTGATTTCTTTTTTTTCGGCTTTGGTTAAAAAAGACTTGCCCGACCCGGAAAGACGCTTCTTTGATTCAATAACCACATGCTTTTGTAGAAGCCTGGCAGGAACGTCTTTCGTGTCGATTCTGAGGGAGAAGAGCGCATATTCCATGATAAAAAAGGACTGCTCATTCTCATAGTCTGTGTCATAAGGCTCTGAAAAGCCTGTCCATCCAGACATCATTGAGGCTCCTTCATCTTCAATCTCAGGGT
>NZ_AUEY01000126.1 GCF_000426225.1 Desulforegula conservatrix Mb1Pa | reverse complement strand
TATGGAAGAAACCGAATAAACTGCACAGACGGCTCAGGCAGCTGGGGTATAGCGGCGAATTCCAGAGCATCAAAATGACATCATGGCGGAACTCGGCATGTCAGCTCAGCCACTGGGCAATGCCCAACAAATGGTTTGAAGAAATCGGACTGTTCGCGATGAATGAAATTCAAACGGGAGTGCTTCCTCTTTTTACAACGAGATAAGGATGAACAAGAGCCGTGTACGAGGCCCGTACGCACGGTTCTGTGAGAGGGATGAAGCAGACTTGATCAGCTGCTTCACCCTACTCGATTTTTGGGGGAGCGTGGCCAATGAAAAATAAGAGAAAATTTGCGAGCATTATACTTGCGGCCGGCAAAGGTACGCGTATGGGTGGAGATCTTCCAAAGGTTCTGCATACAATAAAAGGACGACCGATGATTCACCTTGTAATTGAGGCTGCAAAAAAAGCTGCGGGTGATGAAATTGTTGTAGTAGTAGGATATCTATCCGAAAAGGTAAAAAAAGCTGTTGCCTCAAATTATGACGTGGTGTTTGCGGATCAGGCCGAGCAACTTGGAACGGGTCATGCTGTAAAATGCGCATTGCCGTATATCGATAAAAATATAACAGATGTTGTCATTCTTTTTGGTGACGTCCCGCTTATAAGCGGCAATACAATCAAGTCTTTGATTAAGCGTCATATCGATGAAAGTTGTGACATTACTATGTTGACTGCTATAATAGACAATCCAGAAGGATATGGGCGCATAGTAACCTGCGACCAGGGCGTTTTCTTGAAGATTGTTGAAGAAAAAGATGCAGATCTAGCACATAAAAAAATCAAAGAGGTTAATACCGGAATATGCTGTGTGTCCACAGGATTTCTTGAGCACGCCATTAAAAAAATTGGCCGTAATAACTCCCAAAACGAGTTCTATTTCACTGATATCATAGAAATAGGGCATACCGAAGGACGCATAATCGGCAGGTTCAATACTCCTGATCCTGCTGAGGCATTCGGCGTAAACACAGTTGAACAATTAAATTTCATAGAGCAGCATGCAAGCACGGCTGTATTGGGTGGTCTTTGACTGCCTTCCAGATAGCAAAAATACGAAATTGAGACATCACCCGCAAAAACTGAATTGCCTTGACTTGTTGAGGTCTTACCTATTATATATTGGTAAAGGCTTTTGTCAGGCAATGTGAAAAGGTCGATAAAGCTTAATAATATATACCGTTTTTGAGTTTGAATCATTTTTTCAGGATAAAGTTACTAAGCGAGGCGGTTTGGCTGTATTATAGCCCTTATGGATATGCGCAAAACTCGCTGGCAGCTATTGCATATTGGTGTCTGAAAATTATGCCCGTCAGGCACACTCTGAAAATGCAGGGGCTTGAATTATAGCTACTTTCTAAAGTTGCTGATTTTTCAGTAAAGTATTCTGTCTTTGACTAAAGGACTGTATGCTGGTATAATTTCAAGTAAATAAGCTGCAGTAAATAAAAAAGCGAGGTTCTAAATACAGTGTGCCTTGTCACACAGATATAGAGTATTTATTAGCCATATAATTCTGACCCCTGCCCTGTTGGTGATTGGTTAATGTCCTTTGACCCAATGATTTAATAGACAATGGGAGCTTTCACTGATTTCGGTGTGCATGTTCTGCTTGTACAGAAAAGCCTAAAAAAATCATAGAGCGCCCGCTATGAGCAAAAACGGCTCAAAGCTCTTACAACACGGCATTGGGCGGGGGTTAGATAGCAGTTCCATTCCTTCCCAAAATCCAAGACCTTTTCCATTCTGCAAAAATCTTCAATGTTATATACTTCCTGCTTGCGCAGGTTTACTTATAATTTGGTTTATACTGGAGATTTCTGAATGGATCCTATTTTGACCCCGATATTACTACTGGCATCATTTGTGATTGGCTTTGCCATTGCTCATTACAATAAAATTAAGACAATACAGCGTCGTTATCATCATTTAGAGGCAGAATCTCGTATCATAGTGGATGAAGCCCAGCGGAAGGCCGATACTCTGCTCAAAGAGGCCCAGATAGAGGCAAAAGACAGGCTTTTTAAAATGAAAAGCGAATTTGATGCCCAGACTGCCGAGACCAGAGCTGAGATAAAAAATCAGGAAAAACGTCTGATTCAGAAGGAAGAGAATCTAGAAAAGAAAAATGAGCAGATAGAAAAAAAGGAAAAAGATTTTTCTTCCAAGGAAAAAGATATTGAATCCAGAGAAGAGGAAATTGAAAAGAAAGAATCTGAATATACAGGATTGATATCCGAACAGAAGATTCAGCTTGAAAAAATATCCGGTCTTACTACGGATCAGGCAAAAGAAATGCTGATGCGCTCCATGGAGAATGAGGCCAAGTACGAGGCCGCAAAACTTGCAAAAAAAGTGATACAGGAGGCCCGTGAAGAAGCTGATAAAGAAGCCAAGAAAATTATTGCCACTGCAATACAGCGTTATTCTGGTGACTTTGTTGCTGAGCGGACAGTTTCTGTGGTTCCATTGCCGAACGATGAAATGAAGGGTCGTATTATAGGAAGAGAAGGCCGGAATATCAGGGCTCTTGAAGCTGCCACAGGTATTGATCTCATAATAGATGATACTCCTGAGGCGGTAATTCTTTCGGGCTTTAATCCTGTGCGGAGAGAAGTTGCAAGGCTTTCCTTGATGAAGCTGATTTCTGATGGAAGAATACATCCAGGAAGAATAGAGGATGTTGTAAAATCAGTTGAGGAAGAGGTTGATTTAGTCATTAAAGAAGCAGGAGAGCAAGCTGCTTTCGATCTTGGTGTGCACGGAATTCATCCTGAGCTAATTAAAGTTTTGGGAAGGCTTAAATACAGAACAAGTTATGCTCAAAATGTCCTTCAGCATTCTATTGAGGTAGGATTTTTGTGCGGTATTATGGCTGCCGAGCTTGGCTTGAATGTTAAATTAGCGAAGAGAATGGGCCTTCTTCATGATATCGGCAAAGCAATTGATCATGAAGTTGAGGGTCCACACGCAGTAATAGGCTCAAAACTCGCAAAAAAATTTGGAGAAACAGCAAAGGTCGTTCAGGGAATTGCTGCCCATCATGAAGATATCCCGCCTTCCTCTGTTTATGATTTGCTTGTTCAGGCTGCCGACAGTCTATCAGGTGCTAGACCTGGAGCAAGAAAAGAACTGCTTGAGAATTATGTTCGCCGCCTTGAGGATCTTGAAAAGATAGCTAATGGTTTTGAAGGAGTCTCAAGCTCTTATGCTATTCAGGCTGGAAGGGAGCTTCGGGTAATGGTTGAAAGCGACAGGGTGACAGATGAAACCGCACTTATGCTCAGTCTTGATATAGCAAAGCAGATCGAGGAGTCGCTTACATTCCCTGGTCAGATTAAGGTCGTTGTAATTAGAGAAACCAGAGCCGTTGGCTATGCAAATAAATGAGAAAGGTGAAGTAAAGATGAATGTGCTTGATGTGCTTAAGGAGAGGGGATTTATTGAGAGCACGACTCACGAAGACGAGCTTCGTGAGTATTTGTCAAAGCCCCCGGCATCCTGCTATATCGGATTTGATCCAACGGCTTCGAGTCTGCATGTTGGAAGTCTTGTTCCAATAATGTCTCTTGCTCATATGCAGCGCTGTGGCCACAAGCCGATAGCCCTTGTTGGCGGCGGAACAGGTATGATTGGAGATCCGAGCGGTAAGACAGAAATGCGTCAGCTTCTGACTCCGGAGATAATTGAAGAGAACAAGACAGGGATAAAGGGCCAACTTGCAAGATTCATAGATTTTAATGATGGCAGGGCTGAGCTTGTAGATAATGCTGACTGGCTGCTTGGTCTGGAGTACATATCTTTCCTGAGGGATATAGGCAGGTATTTTAGCGTCAACAGAATGATCAAGGCCGAAAGCTATAAGATGAGACTTGAATCTGATGAGGGGCTCGCGTTCATAGAATTCAATTATATGATTCTTCAGGCCTATGACTTTCTGAAATTGTCAGAAACTCACAACTGTATGCTTCAGATGGGAGGGAGTGATCAGTGGGGCAATATAGTCGCTGGCGTTGATCTTGTGAGAAGAGTTTCACAAAAACAGGCATTTGGAATTACTTTCCCCCTAATAACTACAAGCAGCGGAATAAAGATGGGAAAGACCCATAAAGGTGCTGTCTGGCTGGATCCTGAAAGAACGACTCCTTACGAGTACTATCAGTTCTGGGTGAATTCGGATGATCAGGACGTGGAAAGATTCCTTGCATTGTTTACATTTTTGCCCATGGACGAGATTCGGGAAGTAAAGAAACTTGAAGGCGCTGATCTAAATTCGGTAAAATCCATTCTTGCATATGAAGCGACAAGACTGGCTCATGGGAGACAGGCTGCAGATGATGCTGTAAGAGCCGCTGCAAGCCTGTTCGGGGGAAGAACCATACCTTCGGATATTTTGCCCTCAAGCCAAATAGATAGATCTCCAGCTGATGAATCAGCTTCCTCAGTTCCAACGAGTGAGATTCTGTATTCAGATGCTATAAAAGGTATAAACGTGGTTGATCTGCTTTATTCAATGGGGCTGGTAAAATCCAAGGGCGAGGCGAGACGCATGATAGAGCAGGGAGGGGTTTATCTGAATTCTGAAAGAGCTCTTTCTGTTGATGATAAAGTGACTGAAGGGTCTTTTAAAGACTCGGAGATTCTGGTGCGTTTAGGAAAAAAACGTTATCATAAAATCATATGCAAAAAAAGTGCTTGACACATTAGTGCTGAGGATATAGATAGCTCGAGTCTTTCGGAATTCCATCCGCAAGATTCGAGTGGAAAGCTCGTAAGTTTGATCTTTGAAAACCTGGTAGTATAGAGTAGTGACAGCAGAGAGTAAAAGGATTAATTGGAGAGTTTGATCCTGGCTCAGAATGAACGCTGGCGGCGTGCTTAACACATGCAAGTCGTACGCGAAAGGCGCTTTCGGGTGCCGAGTAGAGTGGCGCACGGGTGAGTAACGCGTGGGTAATCTACCCTTGGATCTTGGATAACATATCGAAAGGTGTGCTAATACGGGATGAAGTCTATGTGAATGAGTTTATGTAGATGA
>NZ_AUEY01000125.1:0-2500 GCF_000426225.1 Desulforegula conservatrix Mb1Pa | reverse complement strand
TGACCGCGTGCCTTTTGCATAATGAGTCAGCGAGTTATTGTATGTAGCGAGGTTAAGCCGATAGGTGTAGCCGTAGCGAAAGCGAGTCTGAATAGGGCGAATTAGTTGCATGCAGTATACCCGAAACCAGGTGATCTATCCATGTCCAGGGTGAAGCGTGAGTAAAATCACGTGGAGGCCCGAACCGATATACGTTGAAAAGTATTCGGATGAGGTGTGGATAGGGGTGAAAGGCCAAACAAACCTGGAAATAGCTGGTTCTCCCCGAAATGTATTTAGGTACAGCCTTGCGTTTGATTTACGGGGGTAGAGCACTGAATGGGCTAGGGGTCTTACCGGATTACCAACCCCAATCAAACTCCGAATACCGTAAAATTTTATCGCAGGAGTGAGACTACGAGAGCTAACTTCCGTGGTCGAGAGGGAAACAACCCAGATCACCAGCTAAGGTCCCAAAATTCATGCTAAGTGGGAAACGAGGTGGAAATGCACAGACAACCAGGAGGTTGGCTTAGAAGCAGCCATCCTTTAAAGAAAGCGTAATAGCTCACTGGTCGAGTGAGTCTGCGCGGAAAATGTAGCGGGGCTAAAGCATGATACCGAAGCTGTGGAGTGGACGAAAGTTCATTGGTAGGGGAGCATTGCATACGGGCTGAAGGTGTATTGTGAGGTACATTGGACTGTATGGAAGAGCCCATGCTGACATGAGTAGCGATAAAGCGGGTGAAAAGCCCGCTCGCCGATAGCCTAAGGTTTCCTGGGTAAAGTTAATCTGCTCAGGGTTAGTCGATCCCTAAGCCGAGGCCGAAAGGCGTAGGCGATGGAAAACAGGTTAATATTCCTGTACCACCTGATAGCCGTTTGAGTGATGGGGGGACGCAGGAGGGTAGGTTGGCCGTCTGTTGGAATAGGCGGTTTAAGCGAGTAGGCTGAAGAGATAGGCAAATCCGTTTCTTCTTAAGGCCGAGACGTGATGACGAGAGCGTAAGCTCATAAAGTGACTGATCCCATGCTGCCAAGAAAAGCCTCTAGCGAGGATATTGGGTGATCGTACCGCAAACCGACACAGGTAGGCAGGAAGAAAATTCCGAGGCGCTTGAGAGAACCCTGGTTAAGGAACTCGGCAAAATAACACCGTAACTTCGGGAGAAGGTGTGCCCATGGTAAGTGAAGCGACTTGCTCGCGGAGCTGGAGTGGGTTGCAGATAAATGGCGGTAGCGACTGTTTACTAAAAACACAGGACTCTGCAAAGTCGAAAGACGAAGTATAGGGTCTGACGCCTGCCCGGTGCTGGAAGGTTAAGGGGATTTGTTAGGGCAACCGAAGCATTGAACCGAAGCCCCAGTAAACGGCGGCCGTAACTATAACGGTCCTAAGGTAGCGAAATTCCTTGTCGGGTAAGTTCCGACCTGCACGAATGGCGTAACGACTTCCGCACTGTCTCGACCAGGGACTCAGCGAAATTGCAGTCTCGGTGAAGATACCGAGTACCCGCGAAAAGACGGAAAGACCCCGGCACCTTTACTATAGCTTGACATTGGGTTTAGGAACATCATGTGTAGGATAGGTGGGAGGCTTTGAAGCAGGGACGCCAGTCTTTGTGGAGCCAACCTTGAAATACCACCCTTGTTGTTTTTGAATTCTAACGACGATCCGTGATCCGGATTTTGGACAGTGTCTGGCGGGTAGTTTGACTGGGGCGGTCGCCTCCCAAAGAGTAACGGAGGCGCGCGAAGGTTCCCTCAGGCTGATTGGAAACCAGCCGTTGAGTGTAAAGGCATAAGGGAGCTTGACTGCGAGAGAGACATTTCGAGCAGGTACGAAAGTAGGTCTTAGTGATCCGGCGGTTCTGTATGGAAGGGCCGTCGCTCATCGGATAAAAGGTACGCCGGGGATAACAGGCTAATCGCATCCAAGAGTTCACATCGACGATGCGGTTTGGCACCTCGATGTCGGCTCATCACATCCTGGGGCTGGAGCAGGTCCCAAGGGTTCGGCTGTTCGCCGATTAAAGTGGTACGCGAGCTGGGTTTAAAACGTCGTGAGACAGTTTGGTCCCTATCTTTCGCGGGCGTAGGATATTTGAAGAGATCTGTTCCTAGTACGAGAGGACCGGAATGGACGAACCACTGGTGTTCCAGTTGTCGCGCCAGCGGCATGGCTGGGTAGCTATGTTCGGTCTGGATAACCGCTGAAAGCATCTAAGCGGGAAGCCGTCTCTGAGATAAGATATCCCACCTGAATAATCAGGCTGAAGACCCCTTGAAGATTACGAGGTTGATAGGCTGGATGTGTAAGCATGGTAACATGTTGAGCTTACCAGTACTAATAGGTCGTGAGGCTTAGCCACAACTTCCGCTTTTTGTATGTTGAGTGTTTTATTGCAGCTATATGCGAGCTAAATTTTTCGGTGGCGATGGCAAAGGGGGTACACCTGTTCCCATCCCGAACACAGAAGTTAAGTCCTTTAGCGCCGATGGTACTGCGTGGGTAGCTGCG
>NZ_AUEY01000124.1 GCF_000426225.1 Desulforegula conservatrix Mb1Pa | reverse complement strand
CATTAACTCCGCATTCGAACGCTCCGGCAAGGGCAACCGCAATCTGAACCGCTGAGTAAGCGTCGTTGCACTGGCCTACATCGAGGAGTCTTGGAATTCCGCCTATGTCGCCAAGCTGTTTGTCAAAGAATCTGAATTTTCCGCACGCAAGTGTAAGGATCATGCAGTCCTGCGGCACTTTTTCAACAAATTCTGTGTAGTAGTTGCGTCCCGGTTTTGCGCCGTCGCAGCCGCCCACAAGGAAGAAGTGGCGGATTGCTTTGCTTTTTACGCCTTCGATTATTTTGCCAGCTACGCCAAGAACCGTATTTCTCGCAAAGCCAACCATTACTGAAACTCCTGCCTTTTCTTCTGTAAAACCAGGCATATCAAGAGCTTTTTTGATTACAGGAGAGAAGTCCTTGCTTGCGATATGCTCAACTCCTGGCCAGCCAACAAGACCTGTTGTAAAGATATGATCTTTATAAGTTTCCCTTGGTTTCTGGATGCAGTTTGTGGTCATGAGTATCGCGCCAGGGAATTCATCAAATTCTTTTGCCTGATTCTGCCATGCTGTGCCGTAATGGCCGAAGAAATGATTGAATTTCTTGAGCTCAGGATAGGCATGGGTTGGCAGCATTTCGCCGTGGGTATAGATGTTGATGCCCTTGCCTTCGGTCTGCTTCAGGAGTTCATACATATCTTTCAGGTCATGGCCTGATACAAGTATGGCCTTGCCTTTTTTGGCTCCAAGGGGGACGCTGGTTGGAACTGGATGTCCGTAAGTTCCTGTGTTTCCCGCATCAAGAAGCTCCATTGCCTTGAGGTTGATTTCGCCGCACTTTAGTACAAGAGCAACAAACTCATTTACTCCAAGAGTGTTGTCCATGGTCGCAGCCATGCCTTCATAGAGGAAATCATAAACTGCCTGATCAGTCTTGCCAAGGATTGCAGCATGATCTGCATAAGCTGCAACGCCCTTGATTCCATATATAAGAAGCTGCTTGAGAGATGTGATGTCAACATTTGCATCGAGTTCCGCCTTAAAGCTTGTTTTTTCGCCTTCAGCAATAAGAGCCTCAGTGTTAAGTCCCTTGTAGCTGCCTTTGTACTGAGAGAAATTGGTTTTGCCACCCTTGGCAGCGATTTTTTCTTTCATTGCTGCCATGCGGGTTTCAGCTTCCTGCATGAGTTTGGCGAATCTCTCTGGGTCAAAGTCAACATTTGTAAGGGTTGAAAAAATAGCCTGACAAGCGAAGTGATCATCCTCAGGTGTTTTTGCGCCGTGTTTTGCAGCTTCAATAGCAATCAGAGAGAAACCTTTCATAGTATAAACCAAAAGATCCTGGATTGCCGCTGTTTCAGGGGTTTTTCCACATACGCCTATCTTGTCACATCCTGTTCCTTTAGCGGTCTGTTCACACTGGAAGCAAAACATGTTATTTCTCCTTAGATTTAAAGTTTGGGTAACATTAGGAAATGCCTTAACCGAACACAAAAGATATGTAATTGATCTGTATCAAGAAAACTTTATGGCTTAACAACTATTAACAACATTTTGAAAGCTTCTTCCGCAAATAATGAGTGTGGTATGTTGGCAGGCATAACAACAGTTTGACCAGATTCGGCGTTAATTTTTTTCTCTCCTATGGTGATTATGGCTTTTCCATCAAGCAATATAACCATTGCATCCCCAGAAGAGGCGTGTGTGCTTATCTCTTCATGTTTATCGAATGCAAATACAGTTATGCCAACACCACTTTTTTGAGCTATGGTTCTGCTAACTACCCTGCCTGTTTCATAGTCAACGAGGCTTTTCATATCAAAGATTTCAGAGAATGGTATATTCTTCATCATTACAGATTCATTCATTGTGAGTCCCTTATTTTCTTAAAAAATTGATAATTACAGGGGCTTTTAACCCCTGTAAATTCGAGGCGAGCTGTTTTATTTTTTGACTTCAGGCGTTGCAATAGGCACTGGAGGTGTTGTTGAACCTGTGGCGTTGGGAAAGCTGTCAAACTTCGGGGCTTTCTTGTTTTCCTTTATAAGCTCACCAGCTTCATGCATAAGCAAGTTGAAACGCTTCTTGCATTCATAGAAACCATGCCACCAGGCATAGTCAGGAGCCATCATAGCTGTGCCCATTCTTGCTCTTCTTCCTTCATGATGCCAAAGTTCATAGAACTCTGTCTCAAGAGACTCATCAAAAGGCTTCGTTGAATCAAGCAATCCCTTGGAATAAAGACTATCCATCATTGCCTTAGCTGGCTTGAAATATACATTATTGTATTCATCGATAACCTTATCAAGCTTATTATAATGTGCGTCAACCCAGGTTGCTCCGTGGCATTGCTGGCAGACTTCCTTCATCTTGGAACGCTCCTCCTTCCAGTTTGTCTTTGCTGGAAATGCAGCAAATTCTTCCGGTCTTATAGACATATTTGTCTGGAGTTCCCATGAAAGTCTTTCTGTTACATCATGTGTGGTTTTTACCTTTCCGGCACCTGACATATGACATGAGGCACATGTTGGAGCTCTGTAATCAACTCCGGGTGTCCACATTCCAGGAGGGGAATCCCACTTGAACTTATGTCCTGTGGCATCATAAATATCGCCATGCTTGGATTCCTTGTATATTTCAATCTGAGGATGATCCGGCCCTAAATGGCATTGCCCGCATGCCTCGGGTTTTCTTGCTTCCTCTATTGAAAACTGATGTCTGGAATGACAGCTTGTACAGCTACCCTTGCTTCCATCCATGTTGACCCTGCCAACTCCGACATTGGGCCAGGTTTCGGGATCAAGCTCACCTTCTTTCATTGCTATTACAGTTCCATGGCAATGATTACAGCCAGCGTTCCGTTCTGTATTGCTGTTCATGCCATGTTTAAGCCATGGGTCGACCTTCCACATTATTTCTACAGTATTTGCATGCTTGCTTATGCTGTATTGCTTTGCTTCATCAGGATGACATCTTGAACAGTCTTTGGGAGTTACTATTCCAGAAATCTGCACTTTCAAAGAAGAAGGAGCATAAGGTGAATCAGATTTACCATACTGTTTGTCATGCTTGGTGCTTATGTCCGCATCTCCAGACTCTGCCTTATGACAATCATAACATGTAATTCCTGCATTGGCATGGCGGCTCGAAGCCCAATCCGAAACGATGCCAGGATGTTCTTTCTGATGGCATTGTATGCATGCAGAAGCTTCGGGTGGCATACTCCTTTCAAGGTTGTAAGACTTTACTTTTGTGAAATTGCTTGCAGCTACGATGGTAGCAAAAGTAATGCATAAAAACAGCAGAATAAAACCTATTTTTAATTTATTGACTCTCATCCCTTCCTCCTGTGTATTGCTTATGATTTTAATAAAAATCAATTGTTTCCATGATATGCTGAACTCGACTTGTGAACGAGATCCCGATGACAGAGGAAACAGCTTTTCCCTTTACCGTTATCTCCGAACAAAGCGTCGCGGTGCGCAAGCATTGCACCTCTTTTGTCCGGCATGTACAGAAGACTCTGGTGACATTTCAGACAGTTTGAATTATCCATTGTTGAATAAACTATCTCTCGTCTTTTAGCGGCATCATAAGGTTCTCCGAAGTAGTGTCCCCAGAAGTCCTTTATGCCATGTTTAGCTTTGGAGAAAAAAAAGTATACAGTCTGTTCAGGTGGCGGTAGATGACAATCAATGCAGCGAGCTGTGAATCCCTTGGAATTGGAGGCATGGGTAGAGGTTCTCCAGGCTGAGACAGCCGGTTTTATCTCATGGCAGGACGCACAGAAAGATGGTGTCGATGTGTCAACCATAATTTTGTACCCCAAATTCATCAATGGAAAAGCTAACAAGGGAAACAAAAATAAAACAATAAGAAATCCTAACAATCTCTTCATCAAAAACCTCTACAAAATATTTATTGCAAGTATGTATTAAGGAAGGAAGTCAGTAGAAGCTCATTTTTTTTATACTCATTTGGCATGTTTTTGAAGTTTTTTATTCTTTAGTATTGTTTTTTATACAACCAAGCTTATTTATGAATCATAACATTCTGTAATTAAAGAAATTATTATTAATTATATTTATTTATTCAAATTTATTATTACTTAAAAGGAAAGCTCGCATGAAACTTCACTGGATACAACATGTCCCTTTTGAAGGTTTAGGTTTTATAGAAGATATTGCACAGATGAAAGGATTCGATATTTCGTCAACCAGAGTTTTTGAACCAGAACATTCATTCCCTGAACTTGAAGGTTTAAATCTGATTGTGATCATGGGTGGGCCTATGGGAGTTTATGATATAAATGAATATCCTTGGCTAATAAAAGAAAAAGAATTCATCAGATCTGCGATAAAAAATAAGGTACAAATCCTGGGAATTTGTCTTGGAGCTCAGCTCATTGCAGATGTACTTGGTGCTAAAGTTACAAAGAATAATGAAAAAGAAATTGGATGGTTCAAGGTGTTTCCTGACAAAAACTATCAAGGTAAATTATCCGGCATTTTTGAAGGAGAACCAGAGGTTTTTCATTGGCATGGAGATACATTTGATATCCCAGATAAATGTCTGCTGGTCTGCTCAAGTGACGGATGCACAAACCAGGCTTTTGACTACAATGGGCAGGTTTTTGGTCTACAGTTTCACCTTGAAACAACTAAAGATTCAGCTAAATCATTGATTGAAAAATGTAGCGATGAAATTCAAACAACTGAAAAATTCATTCAGAATGAAAATGACATTATAGGCAATGAAACAAAATATTCAAAAATCAATGAAATGATGAAAACAGTATTTGAAAGAATAATTGCTTAATTCTATCTTTTGATTGGCAAAATGGTAAAATTTGGACTGTCATAGATTATTGTATATCAGATATATGGAATACAAAATTATTGTTGGATCTTATTATAAGCATAGGATAATTAAGAGATCCAAAAACCTTGAATACAATTCAAGGTTTGTAGGCCATAATAATCTATTTCTTTTTATTTTCTGCGAAGAATTTTACTTTTCTTACTTGGTCATGTCCCCAAAAAAATTTTTCTTTTATAAGGATTATTCTTTTATAGCCTTTTTTAAAGGCTTCAATCCAAAAAGCTCACGATCATTATCCCTGACCAAAAAAGAATCAAGTAGTTTAGAAAGTCCTTCTGGATTATCTATGTATTGATTAATCAAATATGAACCTGCCAGAATCTTTCGTCTTGTATCTATTTTCTTTGCCTGATTTCTTTCCATAGCTTCAAGCTTTGTTACTTTTGCCTTTAGCTGCTGTATTTGTTCATGCCTTGAAATAGCCTTACGTTTTTTATTTGATTTTTCCTCTGTCATATATTCCCCTAATAATTATGGTGTAATTTTTTCGTAAATTAG
>NZ_AUEY01000123.1 GCF_000426225.1 Desulforegula conservatrix Mb1Pa | reverse complement strand
CTTGTCGAATCTGCAAAAGCAGCAAAGCTCGAGCCGTATGCATATCTTAAACTCATCTTCGAAAAAATACCACTCGCGCAGAATGAAGAGGATTATAGAGCTTTGCTCCCTATATCTGTCACATCACAAATTTCCACGTAGTTGGCTGGATGCTTACTTTTCAAGCACTTCTATATAACCTCGAGACAACAATTTTTCTTGTATCTCATGCAGTCTTGTATATTCACCACTCTCGATCAGGTGGTAAAGCGCTTCATTGGTTGCTATTATATTAGGTGAACTGTAATGATTGCTTATTTTCAAACCAGCCAGCCAGGCATCGGCAATTATTTTATGATTTTCGAGCTTCTCATCATTACGGTTTTCCAAGTACTTTTTAGTTAAATCTGCCAATAATGAGTGAAGGGAATATCGGTCGCCTTCCCCCTTGATATTAAGGATATAGCGTCTGAGCAAAAACTGAAAAGCATCATCATCGTTTACAGCTTTGTTTAGTGCTGTGACATGTGAATCTGGAATAAAATCATTATAAAGAGCACATATCCTGAGCATTCGCTGGGCTTTTTCTGTCAGTATATTAGCATAAAGATCATTAAACAGACGATTATCCAGCTTTTCATGCAATTCTTTTGTACCATCGTATCGTTTAAGTACCTGCCGAGGTATTTCTTTCATCCCGTCAGCCACGTTTGCGAGTAGGGACATTGCCAAAGGATGGGCTTTTTCTTTGTTACTGTCTCCTCCAAGTTTTTTGAACACAAATTCAATATCATTTTCATCAAGATGCCATCCCTTTTCCGGCTCGTTCTTGAATGGTCTGATAAAAAAATGACCCATGCTTTCTTTATCTATTCCCTTAATATTTATTTTTTTATGAAATTTTTCAGGAAGAATGCTGTCAGAAATAGTTTCCCTGCTTTCGAGAATAATATGTATTTGGGGGTAATATTCAGCTATTGCCTCAAAAAGGTTCTTAATACTGGAATCCAGAAAACGAGATGTTCCACCTGTCATTTCAAAAAAGAAGTGGGAGTCCTCAATATGAATAATTGCAGACTCGCTGTCTTTAACAAACTCTTTAAGTTCTTTAAACTCCGACATTTTTAATATGTTAAAAACCATATCAGGGCTTTCATCATTGCACCCAAGCACTCTTGAAAAATGCCTGAAAATTTCATGGGATGAAATCAGATTATGGCTTTTAAGAGTCATGTATAAACGGTTTTGCAATGATTCTGTTCTGCATGTTTCTCTGATCAGAGACGTTTTACCGATCCCTGAAAGTCCGCATACCGTAACAATTCGATATTTATCCAGTAATCTGGAAAGCTCTGCTATTTCTTTTTTTCTTCCAAAAAGACCGCGAGATTCCGGGGAAAAATCATCATAAGTATTCCCGGAATTTGTCTGGCTATCGATATCGCATCGATTGTCATGCACTGTACTTGTTTCTTTTTTTGAAACTGTTGGGCCAGAAATCAATTCAGACTTTAAGGACTGCGCTGATTTTTCTTGCTTGCGTAATCTTTGCCCCCAATTCCTTATTCTCCAAATGCCATCGTTGTCCGTTTTATTGTATATAATCTTTGGAATCCACCCGTGCCCATCTTTATCATATTTTCTTAGCCAGACTTCACCATCTCCGTTTTCTGGAAAAAGGCGGACAATATTATATCCCGTCTCTTTTTCAGAATCACCGTAACAAGCTCCTGCTGCTATTGTAACAAATCCGTCCGCTTGCTCATCGACCCAGTTCTGATGTTCATGTCCGTGCAGGAAAAAATCAAAATTATTGCCTAATTCTTTCTTCACTGCCGGGTCTTCAAATGGCATTAGCCAGTTCACCGGATGATGCATCATGGCAATCTTTATTTGACCATCTTTTATCATTTTTGATAGGGTTGGAATCTGCCAGTGCCCAGATAATAAAACTTCCCCCTTATGTTTGTCCATTCCACAAGACCAGGCAGAATTCATCCCTGCAATGCCAATCTTTATGCCATTTATTTCAATAACTTTGCCCCAAATTAAGCGATCTTTGTCAAGATCATTAACAAATTCATATTCATCAAGGAAAGCCTTATAGTCTTCAAGTGATACCATTAAAGTTTTCCAGTCGCTGGTATTATCCCGAAGCACTTCAGCCAGCTTCTTTTCCATTTCATCGTGACTTTTGTTAGAAAGTGAAGCTTTAAGACCTTCATGAATCATACCAGGAACTTTCGATCTGTTGAGTTCATGATTACCAGGAACAATGAAGAAATGACTTTTGGGCACCGGTGGATCATATAGAGAGCATATCTCATTGAACAAAATAGCGGCAGATTCAAACTGGTCACTAATTTTTTTGCCTTTATCATTTCCCAAATGACCATATACTGCATCGCCGGTAAATACTATAAAATCAGGCTTGAGGTTGTGATCATGGAGTAATCGTTTAAGATCTTCTTGTAGTTTTTCTAAAATAACGTCGGCTTCCCAGCCTGATTTAGGGTTGCAGATATGTATGTCTGAAAAATGAAGCCATGTGATTGAATTCATGAGTTATCCTGAAAGCGATGAGATCGTTACGACGTTCGAAATATACAATACTGACAACATAGAGAGCTTCCCCCCTGTGGCGGCGACGGAATGCCGTTACTATCTGCATATACATCCCAAATAAAACACAAGGAAAAATTCAAAAAGTTATTTTTTTGATACAAATTATGAAAAATACAAGCAACAGAAAACGCCGAACAGCATCGTATTGTTTCAAACGTGTATGAACTTATGACAATATTCGACCAGCTTGCAGAAAGAAACACGGCCACGGGAAATCACAGCCGAATACTTGAGCCTGAACTTAACGAGGTTCTCACGAGTGGCAATGAAGAAATGGCATAAATATTTTTTAGCTTATTTTTCAGTAGTGGGCTAAATTGATTGTTTTTTACATATCATCCCGGCCTTGCCAGAAGCTGCCAGAGATGAAGCTATTTGAAAAGCTCCGTTTACGACCGTGTCTATTATATCGGCACTCACCAATTCTAAAATTTGAGGAAACAGGCATGACCAATATACCCGAAAATGACTGGAAAATAATACGATCCATGAAGGATGAAATGCTTAATAAGGCCTGCAATACCATATTTGATAAAATAAAATCCATTATAGATAGTAAGGGCAATGAGAGCCACAAAGCTTATCTTCAAGTCTGGCACACAATAAACAACGAGGACAAAGAAATTGGGGCAATGTTTGATGACCTGAAAAGAAGCAATGCTGTTCTCAAGCTTGCAAGATGGAAAATAAACGGCTTGATTGATGATGAAGACCTGAAAAAATTCGGTAAGGAAACGAGGGACAAAATAAAAGCTTTTACTGATACATAACCTCTTTGCCACACTCAGCCTGGAAATAAACTCAACACTGTCACAACAAACCAGAAACTGGCCGTTAAAAAAATATAGGTCTATTTGAGCGCGAGCGAAAACCACATCACAACAAGTTCTTGTCTGATTTCGGCTCGCCTCAATCAGACTTACGAAAAATCGAGCGTAAAAGGCATTTTAATCCCTTGGCGCTTCATCTTCATTAACCATAATCGTTGCCCTGGCTGGAATACTCCCCTCCCCCTCTGGGCTCTCAAAATATCAACTTAACGACATGACTGCGTTTTGGCCTGCTATTTGCTTTCTCAAATGCTGATATTATTGAAATTGAACAAAGCAGATATGAGGATAAAAAATGGAAATCCATCAAAAGTCCGCAATTAAAGCCTCCTTTTTATCATCGAGCGCATCCCTGCCCCAGGCGGGGCAAACAGGAAAAACATTTGCAAGCTGCCTGAGCGAGCAAATTGGTAAAACTGACAAGGAGGCAGATGATGGGAAGTCAAATATGTTTGCAGGTGACTTTGCTGCCATAGAAAAAAAAGGATTTTCAGCCTATGTCAGGGATCTTGAAAAAGAAAAAATCGAGAAAATACGAAAAGATATTCTGGAGCGCATGGGACTGACAGAAGCGGATCTTGCGAAACTACCGCCTGAACAGCGGGCAATGATCGAGGATTTGATTGCTCAGGAAATAAAGGATCGGTTAGCGGCATCTTCCATGAAGAACAATGACGATTCAGACAATAAGGGGCAATCCGGCAATAGAGCCATGATTGGAATAAGGCCAGACCTTGCTTTTCTTTCAATGATGGGAGATCAGGGAAGAAATGACTCTTTTTCAGTAACCAAAAAAGATGAAAATGGGCAATAATTTCCTATCAGTCATAACATGAGGACGCCGGATCAGATTTATTTCACCTACCGGGCGGATTTAGAAGCAGTTTCACTTTTAGCATTGAAAAAAACTGTCCAGGAATGAGGTTATCTGAAGGCCTATGGAAGCATGTCAGAAGCGAGACACAAAATTGGCGATTATCTGAGGTTCTACAACACAAAAAGGCCTCACCAGAGCTTTAAGAATAATACGCCTGATAAAACATATTTTGAAGGTCTGGAAATTCCAATCGCCGCTTGAAGCTTTTATTAAAAATATGAGACACAGAGGTCAAAATTATATAAGGATTTGTTGATAGGATTTTCACTTATATTTTCAGAAAATCTGTCCAATCAAAACCGACCACTTATTTTCGTTCTTCACGATTGATTTCAAAATAATTTGGATCAAGTTTCGAAATTTCTCTAAAGTTCATTTTGTTTGCCTATCGATCTATATTGAAAATCCATGCATTGCCACCGATAGTTAGATTCGGTTATATTAAGCGGGCCTCTCATAAGTATTGGAGATTAATAAACCGCTTTTTTTCAGAAGTTACTCTTTAACATCTCAAAAATATGGGCGTAGCTAAGGATACAGGATCATTTGAGTACACCGAAACAATGCAATGGTTTTTCCTGATTGCTTGTGAGTTACGACAGCGTCCCATACCTGAGTTGTTCTCCCCATGTGAACTGAATTGGCGATACATTCAATGGTTCCGTCGCGGGCAGTGCCCAAATGGTTGGATTTTAATTCAATGGTGGTAAAGCCTGATGCTCCTTCTGGCAAATTAGAAATACATCCATTTCCACACAATGTATCTGCCAAAGTTACTACGCTACCCGCAAATAAAAAACCATTAGGAGCTATGTTTGAAGGGTTGACTTCCATTACAGCCCTGACATAAGTGGTCGGTTTTGATTGGACAGATTTTCTGAAAATATAAGTGAAAATCCTATCAACAAATCCTTATATAATTTTGACCTCTGTGTCTCATATTTTTAATAAAAGCTTCAAGCGGCGATTGGAATTTCCAGACCTTCAAAATATGTTTTATCAGGCGTATTATTCTTAAAGCTCTGGTGAGGCCTTTTTGTGTTGTAGAACCTCAGATAATCGCCAATTTTGTGTCTCGCTTCTGACATGCTTCCATAGGCCTTCAGATAAACCTCCTCATATTTCAAACTTCTC
>NZ_AUEY01000122.1 GCF_000426225.1 Desulforegula conservatrix Mb1Pa | reverse complement strand
CTTTACCGACGCCTGATGGTGACACTTGTGGCATTGGTACAGATCTCTTGATTTGAGCTCGCAAAATTTCGAACCGCCGCAATTCGGACAACTAAAACCATGCGGCCATCTAAGTCTGAATAATGAGTCTTGGCACTTATCTTCGGTCCCATATTCGGACAGGAATTCGTGAATACTCTTTCCTTTTTGAAATTGGATCATATTTTTTGCCATGCTACACCTCCATCATATCTGGATAATCTTTCACATGCCTTAAGATAAGCATGGCGGAGTAAAAATGGTAATCAAATAAAAATTTATAAACCTATTATCATTTAAAATCATATATAAAACTGCCGCCTGCAAACCAGCTCCATGAAATTGTACCTTTTTGGGGGGTCCAGTTTTTTGAAAAAAAAATTAAAACAAAACCAGCCACAATCAGTGAAATCAATAATTCTTGAAAAAAGGCATATTATGCTTGAAATAATCACAGAATTTGCTTCTCCTGAAAAAAGTACAATTGAAGAAATCATAAGACAGAGCGCTTTCTTCAATGGACATTTTTTTATGGATGAACTCATGCACCATATCCCTGATATGGTTATGATCCTGAATAAAAACAGACAGATTGTATACATAAACAAAAGCACACTTGAGGCCTCGGGCCTGAAAGATCCTGATAAGGCCATGGGAATGAGAATGGGAGAGCTTTTGAGCTGCAAGCATTCAAATATAAATCCAGGCGGATGCGGCACATCATCATTCTGCAGATATTGCGGCGCTGTCAATTCAATACTTGAAAGCCAGAAAGAGAGATTCAAGGTTGATGAGTGCAGAATAACAACTAAAACTGCTGAGGGAGAAGAGGCTCTTGATCTAAGGGCATGGGCAACCCCCATAAAAGTCAATGGAGAGCCATTTACCTTCCTTGTGCTTGTCAATATAGCAGAAGAAAAAAAGAAACTTTTCCTGGAAAGAATATTTCTCCATGACATAATGAATACAGCTGTTGCTCTAAGGGGCTTTTCCCAGCTCATTGAGTCAGAAAGCAAAGAGGACGTAGAACTTAAAAATGAATTTCTGGGTAGAATTTCCTTTTTGTCTGAAAGGATAGTTGATGAAATAAACGCACACAGACAGCTTTTAGCAGCAGAAAATAACGAACTGCAACTTGACATTAAAAAAATAAATGCAAAGCTATTTCTCGAAAAACTGTTTAATACCTATAACAGGCCAGATATTCTTGAAACCAGGCATCTGATCACGGACTGGACAAGCGATGACGCGGAATTTGAATCAGATCCAACCCTTCTTGGACGAGTTGTGGGGAATATGATTAAAAACGCAATTGAAGCCTCTGTGCCTGGAGAAACAATAACCATGGGATGCAGAAAGGATGATGAGAGCATTTTTTTCTGGATTCACAACAATACCTACATGCCTGAAAACATAAGACTTCAGGTTTTTAAAAGATCTTTCTCCACAAAAGGTACTGGAAGAGGTCTTGGTACTTACAGCATGAAATATCTCACTGATAAATACCTTAAAGGAAGCATATCTTTTTCAACGTCAGAGCCAGAAGGCACTGTTTTCGAAGCACAATATCCTCTCGCATTTTGTAAAGCGCAGTGATTGAAATTTGGCTAATTTCATTTCTATTTCAAAGGATCATTAATTGTATTAATGATATGATGCTCTCTTAAAAAGCCAGAAAAAAGCTTCAGCGTCATAACTGCCTTGATCCGGCATCTTTGTATTTTTATGTACATCTGAATTCCAGCTCCCGGTTTTCACCGGGACAGGCCCCACCGGAATGACGGTAATCGGACTTATTGCGACCTTATTAAAAATTGGAACTATATGAAATTCTTGCAAATCCATGAAATAAACCGTTCAAAATTCTACAGAAAACCCGGCGCCTATTCCATTATCTTTAACATACAGCCTTGTTTTCATGGATTCGTAAAATGAAGCCCTGTTCTTTCTGTTCATTTTCTGTGCCGCTGAAACGCTGCCATAAACTCCGCCAAGGTAAAAACCAACTCCGACAAAGGAAATTATTCCTCCAAGTGCAGGAATATCTTTGTCAAAACATTCCCAGGCCGCGACGCCAAGAGCTGAATCAACGATAAGCGCCGCAAACGCGTCTGAATATCTGCCAAGATAGGCAAAACCGCCGCCTGGAATAACAGCAAGGCAGCCAGCCAAAGTCGGATTTTTTTCAAACGAAGGGACCTTCTCCAGTTCATCCTGAAGTTCACTAATTTTGAAATCAAATGACGATCTGATTTCAGAAAATCTTTTTTCAGCTGTCTGTCTGTCATCGTTTGAAAGGTAAAGCCAAGCTGTTTCATACTTGATTCTTGCTTTGAATTTATCATTATCCGGAACAGAAGAAGACCAATTCTCCATAAATGCAATGGCAGAAGACCTGTCCCCGGATGCTTCTTGACATGAGGCAATCATGAGCCCAGAAGTATTTCTAACTTTTTCGCCATATAAAGGTGTAGCAAAAGCTTTTTGAAAAGATACTGAAGCTTCGGGATATCTTTTCATGGCAAACAGACTGAATCCTCGGAGGACAAGCGCTTCACCGGCCCTTTCATCATCTGAAAAAAAGCTGAAAAATGAATGAAAAGCTGATGCTGATTCTGAGAAATCCCCGCTTTTATAAGATTTGACAGCGTAAGAATAAAGCCTGTCAGCATCAAGAGTTACTGTTGTGCCGGCATTTGCCCAGGAACTAAGGGGAAATACCAGAAACAAAAAAATTAAAAAACTACCGAATCTTGTTTTCATTTGGAGGATCCAGACAAAGGTGATCATCACCTGTTTTGATTATTTGAGAATGATTAAGCTCATCCCTGCCGCATCTGATGAGCCTGTCGCAGGTCATGAGATAACCCTCGAAAAAACCGTAGTTTCTTATGCTTTCAGCAGCATAGGCCGAACACGAAGGCGTCATGGCGCATCTGTCACCATCTGCCGCTGAGATAAGTCTCCAGACAGACATATACGGATTGGAATTTTCTTCCATTGAATTAGTAGTATGTGGATTTTTGCCAGCACATGAATAAAGAAAGGAAATAATCAGGAGGTTGAAAATGAGCCTGGCTAGTTTATGAATGGTCATGATAAGTACCCTCATTTATGATACTTGATATTCTTCGGCACGTCGCTTTTTGAAAAATGCCCGGCAAAAATTTAATAGTTTTAATGTTTGAATGTTGATGGACTCGCAAAAAATCAAAAAATGGCTTAAGAGGCATGCCGGACTTGATCCGCATCTTTGTACTTCCAGGTACTTCCGGATTCCGGCCTGCGCCGGAATGGCGGGAATCGAACTTTTTGCGACCTTGTCAATGTTAAGCCATATTTGAATTTCAAAAATCGCCAATCAAAAATCATCGGGCTCTTCTTTATTTATCAGGCATGGGTAACTCGAAGTACTTCTTCCACTGTTGTCAGGCCTTTCATGACTTTTTCCATGCCGTCCATTCTAAGCGTAAGCATACCATTTTTAAGAGCTACAGCCTTGATTTTATTGGAGTCATAAGTTTCGAGCATAATATGTTTGAGATTATCATCAATGACCATGATCTCAAAAATTGCCATTCGTCCCATATACCCGGTATTGAAGCATTCTGGGCATCCGTTTGCCTTGTAGACCTTCCTCGATTTCAACTCATCCTCCGAAATACCGAGAACCTTGTAAAGGCCCGTCTCATACTCGGACTCCTTTTTGCAGTGCTCGCATAGTATTCTAACAAGACGCTGCGCAATTACAGCCTTGACAGCAGAAGTAATGAGAAAAGGTTCGATACCAATATCGACAAGTCTTGTTATGGCGCTGGCCGAATCATTTGTATGAAGGGTTGAATAGACAAGATGACCGGTCAGGGCTGACTGAACCGCAATTTCAGCGGTTTCCTGGTCACGGATCTCACCAATCAGGATCACATCAGGGTCCTGACGTACAATTGATCTGAGACCTCTTGCAAATGTCAGGTCTATTTTTCTGTTAACCTGAATCTGGCCGATTCCCTTGATCTGATACTCAACGGGATCTTCAATTGTTATAATATTTATATCAGGCCGGTTGATCTCTGAGAGTATTGCATAAAGTGAAGTGGTCTTTCCGCTTCCGGTGGGGCCGGTGACCAGTATGATTCCGTTGGGCATCCTTATCAGGCTGTCTATGATTTTATAGTGTTCCTCACCCATCCCAAATTCTCTAAGTTTGAGTAGGGAGCCCGACTTGTTGAGAAGCCTTAAAACGACCCTTTCTCCATTTGCAATTGGGATAGTCGAAATACGAATATCAATATTCTGGCTGCCTATTTTGACCTCAATGCGCCCATCCTGAGGAAGTCTCTTTTCGGCAATATTCATCTTGGCCATAACTTTGATTCTAGAAACAAGGGCGGCTTGTATCCATTTGGGCGGAGTCAGAAAATCATAAAGAATTCCGTCCACTCGATAGCGCACTTTGAGCCCATCATGATAAGGCTCTATATGAATATCACTGGCCCTGGCCTTTACTGCCTGGGAAATGATATGATTCACAAGCTTGATGATGGGTGCGTCGCTTGTGTCATCAAGAAGATCTGCGGCCCCTTCTATCTCGCTTAGGATATCGCCGTCGGCCCCCATATCCTCCACGAGCTGCTGGGCGGAATCCATAACCCTGTCATAGGCAGAATCCGTAAGATTCAGGATGATATCCCTTGGGGCAAAAACAAAGCTTACCCTTTCAAGATCAAGCAGCCTTGCTATTTCATCAGCAGGCTGAAAACTTGAAGGATCGTTTATTATTATAAAGGAATCAGGATGTTCTGTAGTCCCGGGGAAAAGTGATTCTAAAGTTTTTGCCTCTCCGTCAGGGATAAAGGGAAAAATATTGAATCTTCTGCAAAACTGGATGGATATTTTCTTTGTAAAATCAGCTCTGAACGAGTCACCAGGGTGCGTTTTAAGAAAAGGCGCCGAATATCTTTCCGATAACAGCTCAAGAACTTCCGACTCCGTGGCGATCTTTTTCTTAACAAGGGCCTCTGTTATTGAAGCGCTTTTATCCGAGAGCATTTTTCCCAGTTCGTCAGGAGGAACTCCAAATCTGGAGATTATGTCGTCAAAAATGGGGCTTATCTTCATAGAACCTCTCGCTGCGACTATATCGCATGCGGTATGCTTAATGACAAAGACATAAAATAATCTGATTACCACTCTGCTTCAGCCATAGAAAGCATGGTTGATGGCATGGGTGGAGTCCTAAGAGCAACATAAATCAGTCTGTGAATCATGGACGGCAGATCATATCGGCGATTGAATCTGTACTGAAATTCTGCCAGGTACCGCGGAACATGCTTGCGATTAATTGCATGATAAGTACCTTTGAGCGCATTTTTTAAGTTACCAAGTATTATATTGACCCATTTGAAGGATGGATGCTCTACAGCTGCTTTACCACCTCCAGTAACATGGGGTTCGTGCTGGAAACCAGCGAGCTC
>NZ_AUEY01000121.1 GCF_000426225.1 Desulforegula conservatrix Mb1Pa | reverse complement strand
CTCCGTCAAACGGCGACTGGATACCAAATCCCAACGAAGCCTGGAGTGTCCAAATGGATGACGCCTTTATGCTCGACATTCGCAAGGGTGATTCAGGAGTCGCAGGGACAACAATAATCAAGCTCGAAAAAGACATCTCCACCTATTTCAAGACTGTTTTCAAGTCCATCGACAATGCTTTCGGGATCAACGTCAGGAAGATTATCCAGGATTCCCGTATAGGCCTTGGAATAAATATTGCCAAATTTGAGGACTATCTGAAGAACGGAGACATATCAGGCGCTCTTAATGAGATGACCGGACAGTTTTTCGACACCTTTGGTAATGCCATCTCAACGGCAATATTCAAGCTGGATACTGGTAATCTGTTCAATGCGGATGCCCTTGAAACCCTGAAAAGAGAGAGTGAAACAGCCGGAGAGACCTTTATAAGAGTAGCGTCCCTGCTCAAAGCTGTGCCGGAAGGCATATCCCGAATAAGAACCCTTATGGAACAAGGCCTGACAGAGGCCGAGGCTTTTCAGAAACTCGAAGGTCAGTACACGTTTGTTTCCGGGGTGATTGGCAATGCTTTGTCTGAAGCCATGCAGCAGGGAGTAAAGGCCGCAGATTTCGAGGCTTTTAAACAAACCTTTGCGACCTCGCTTGAAAACCAGCTCAAGGCGGCTGTTGTTACGGCTTTTCAGTCGCAGATCCTGAATGATGTCATTTATGCTTCATTCGGATCAATGTCAGGATTTTCTGACATGCTTGCGGATGTTACATCAGGCAGGATTTCAATATCTGAGTTCAAAACCTATGTGCAGACGGGCATGGCTGCCGCGAATGCGGCTCTTGAGGCCGCAAGGCCAGTGATGGAAGATCTATGGAACATCATTGACCTTGTGCCGGATTCCACAGACACGGCTATTGAAGAAGCCAGGGCTTTTGCCGGAGACGTCGTTTCCGGGGCCATTTCAGGAGCCTTGCAGGCAGGTGTTGAAGCCGCTGACTGGGGGACTTTCAGGAGCAGTATAGAAAGCCAGCTTTCAGCGCAACTTCAGACAATAGTCCTGAATACATTCGCCAGCAATATGATTGAGTCTGTAATGTCCAGTGTGTTTTCTGACGGAGGAGGACTCAGCGATCTTGTAACGGATTTTATGGCAGGAAGCGTCAGCGCCGAACAGTTCAGCTCTACGCTCGGAACTCTGGCAACAAGGATGGCGGACGCGGCTGATTCTTTCGGCCCCATGTTTAATACCATCATTGATGCGTTCAACATCCAGCCAAAAGAAGACAAGTCAGCAGAAACCGCCGCTGATCTGGCCTCACAGCCTGACGCCATAAATGACGCTGTCGAGACTTTTAACAGGAATCAGGCCGACGCCTCCCTTATGCTGGCCTTCATAAATGGCCTTGTGGAGAAAATACCTGATCTGGTTGAAAATTACAGCCTTCTTGACGCGGCATTGATCAGGCACAAAGAGGGGCTGATCGAATACGGCTCAGGCCTTTCTGATCTTACAATTACCCTTTCTGGCTATGTGGCCGAGGTCAAGGATCTGGTAAACGGTCTTGCCGCGGCAGCCGGAGAAGCTTCGCAAAAGGCGTCGGACGCTGCCGAGGCAGCGTCTGCTGCTGCTCAGTCAGCTTCTGAATCAGCAAAAGCGTCTTCTGAAAATTCGGCAATTTTGCTGGGAGTCCTCAAAAACACAAGGGATACCGCAGCAGCTCTCGATCGCCTGAATCCTGACGGCGACGCGCTCCAGGTAAAGGTGGCATCATGAAAATCGTGATTCCTGAGCCATTATCAACCGCGTCGGTTCTTTCGAGCAATGTCGCTTATCCATCGGTTTCTGATCCGGCTGTCTGGAATTCCGCGACCGCTTACAAGATCGGTGACGTGTGCAGAATCGACTACATTATATATGAGGCTCTGAAAGCCAACACCAATATCAATCCATCGACTGACACAGGCGACAACTGGCAGGAAGCGGGCCTTGTCAGTAAATTTGCTTTAATCGATCGTTATATCGGCTCTAAATCCATTGCCACAGCGGAAGAAAACGGAGTCTGGAAGATCGAGTGCCAGGTCGATTTCGGGGACGCTGTAATTGATACCCTTGGACTGTTCGGCCTTGATGGCAAGACCCTGACTGTCAGGCAATATGACAGGACTACAAACGAGATGGTTCGTGAAATTGTCATGGATCTCCAGGACGAAAGCAGGGTCTCTGATTACAGCTCTTATTTCTTCGGGCCGTTCTATTTTAAAAATGATGTTGTCCTTCCCATGGCCCTTTACAGATCAAAGGTGACCATCATCCTTGAAAAGTCTGGCTCGCCTTCAAAAATAGGCGCTGTGGCGGCTGGCAAATCTTTCCATCTTGGCGTTACCCAGACTGATCCGGAATGCGGGATCAATGACTATTCAAAAAGAGAAAACACCCTGTCTGGCTATGCTTATCTGAAAAAGGGAAGGACAGCCAGGCGGCAGAGGATCAACGTGACCTGCCCGAGTTCAGACCAGGACATGGTGACAAAGCTCATGACCCAGGCCGCCGGAATGGCTGTGATCTATATTACTGCCGGTTTTTTCGAGAGCAATATCATTTACGGGTTCTGTCGGAGTTTCGGATTTTACTACTCGAATAACGATACTTCATATTTTTCACTCGATGTTGAGAGCCTGATTTAGTGGCCGGAGGTTTACGATGATAACTCAAAAGATTTCAAATTTTACGTCGCCGGTACCATCCAGGCAGGATTCCGAGAATTTTTCCGCAAGGACTGACGCGACACTGACCCATATTGCAGTGATTATCCCTGAGTTCAATATAATGATTGACCAGGCCAATACGTTCATGACCGCCACCGCCAGTGAAGCTGCGGAAAGCGCGAGGAGAGCGGCTGACAGTCAGGCCTCCGCGGCTGTTTCAGCTTCTGCCGCCGAAACGGCAAAACAGAGCGCGCAGATAGCGGCAGTCAGTGCCGGATATCAGGGGGACTACAGCTCTTTAACAACATATTCAAAAAGTCAGACCGTGACCTATAACGGCATGCTGTTCATTTCAAAGATTAACAACAATCTGAACAATACTCCGCAGGACGGCGCAAGCTGGGCAATGCTCGGTCTGGGCCGGATAATGATCATGAGGCATTTATAAGGGGATTATATGGGCATAACAGGCGAATCTTTATTCAGGGATTTTAAATCTTTCACAAGCGCAGACACGGTCGGGACGTATTACCAGATCACAAACGCGGGCGGAGGACAGGGTCGTTCCGTGACCACCTTCAACATAATCAATAATGATACGATTGATCACAATCTTGATGTTGTGCTGGAGACTTATGACGGAGCTTCGTGGGTCGTTGCGGAATCAAGGACTTTCAAAATACTGGCCGGGGACTCAATTCTCGCCACGGAATTCCTTGTGCCTCTATTGCCGAGGGTTGACACCAATCACGACCGCATCAGGACAAAGATAAACGAGGCAGTGGGATCTGGAAAGAATGTTCAGGTTTTTATTGCCGGGGCGCAGTTTGTTTAAGGGAGGATTATGAAAGCATTGTTGGCCGATATCCTCGGCAAAATTAAAGGCATAAAGGGATCTGGCTGGACTTCATTTGATACCCTGCGAAGCATCGGCGCTGAGGTTAGGGATATCAACCGGACAGCCGTATCTGATGCCGTTGTGTTTGATACCAGAACCTACACCAGGGACATGATTTTCAGCAGCCTAAAAATAGGCAAGGCCGGAATGGTTGACGCATCAGGATATGACGTGATCATACTTGGTGACCTGACAATCAGAAGCGGCAGATTCAAATGCCGGAACCTGTATGTTTATGGCAATATCGACATTGATCGTGAGGCCGGAGACTCATCCTATAGCAATGTCTTCCAATGTAGCAAGGTCTTCTGTTCCGGGAATTATAGCGCAAAGTATACATTGAAAACGCAATCCTCGCTTATGCTAATAGGTGGCAATTATACAGAGTTCGACAGCGGGATAAACACAACAACGGCGGAATGGAATGCTACACCATACTTTCTGTATGTTCTTGGATTCTTAACAAAACAGTTTTCTGTAGCGGATAGCGTCTGGGGTAGTAATGGGGCTACTAATTTCATATGCCGTGTAAATGGAGCAGTATCCCTTATCAATACTCTGATCAAAACAGCACAGACAACAAAGATTTCAGCTGGCGGAGCGCTTACTCTGAGTGGCGTCAAGGTTGATGATACCTATGCCACCGATGTCTTTGCCTGCAACTATGTCGGGACAAAAACCGGAAGTTTTGATTATTCTTGGTGGAATTCCGCACCGGCGGGCAATCACACAGAAACCGCCAGCATAGGTATTCTTCACGCTCCCGGAAAGCCAGCTCCCACAACGGCTGACGGCGCTACGGCATCGACTCTGGCATGGAATATCCCGACAGACATAAATAACGACACATTGCAGTTCAGGATCGAAGTTGAGGAAAAATACAATGATCTGTCTTTTGTGAAAATCATTGACCAGACAACTCTTTCAGATCCGTCAAGATTCTCTGGCACAAAGCCTTACGCTCAAGGAACCGGCAGCGTGACATATACGATTCCTGCCGCGACGCTTGTGTCGGGCAAAACCTACAGATGGAGAATAACTGCTCAGAAAAACCCTGATGCGACAGTTACTTCGCTTCCATCAGAATGGAGGGCTTTTGTTTATGCTTAAGGTTTATATCGATAACAATCTTGATCTGTCAAATCCTGACTGGCTGAGAAATCAGGTTCCTTCCACAGACAAGATTCTGGGCGGCGTGGCCGTCAATAAATACGGAATAGAGAATGGTCGCGGCTGGATTGAGGTTGCTGAATCTGACATCGACAGGCTGGATGGGCTGGCTTTCCGGATGTATGAAGAACCAGTTGCTTTGCCTGAAATCGTCTTCACGAATATTACGTGCGACAAACCGGACTCCATTATTACGGCTGATTTTAGTGATATAACTTGTCCGGTGGGCTCAATCTTAAGCGCATCAGCAGAGCTTGTGGCTCCTGATAAAAGCCTTATTCCTCTGGATGATATGTTTCGCATGCCTCTCAGATCAAGGAGCGGTAGCGAGCGGTTTGTGCTTGTAAGATTCGAGCAAGGCAGGGCCACATTTAATGCTGCCATGAATGAAAGCGGCCTGTGGTCTATCAACCAGGAAAGCATCAACTCAGGGCTGCCTGCTGAAAAGCACATGGCCATGAAAGAGGTTCAGATTTACGTTTGTATTTAGTTTAATTGTTCAGCTCATGGTTCCGGTCTGTCTTTGTAAAGGACAGGCCGGTTTGTTTTTACATCATATATATAAGGATTCTATGAACAGTCCAATGGCGTACGTGGGCGGCAAATCAAGACTTGCGGCCCAGATCATCTCGATGTTGCCGGAACATGAAACATACTGCGAAGTATGCACAGGAGCCGGTTGGGTGTTTTTCAAAAAAG
>NZ_AUEY01000120.1 GCF_000426225.1 Desulforegula conservatrix Mb1Pa | reverse complement strand
CGCTATGTACCATTCTCTTCCTGTCGCTTCCTTCAAACCCTACCGTTACCAGTAGCGCCCTTGCGATTCGGATTGATTTCCCCTCGGACGGGGTATCTCTGCTTTCTTTCAAACAGACGGGGGCACGGCTTTGCCGGGCAAACAAATAAAAAAGCGGAGCTTAAGTGCTCCGCTTTTTTATTATTCTTTACTATACAAGCCAAATTCAGTCACGCAGAAGCTGTGGTTAGTGCTCTATGAAATCATGAATAGATGCAAAAGCTGTTCTTATTCTGTTTGCAGCTTTCTCAAATAAAGAGGCAGAGTCTCTCTGGAGTAATCTTATAAAACATGCAGATTCAGGATCTGAGGGATTAAGAGGGGCCGGAGGTGTCACATCTTTTACAGAAAAACGGCTTATATTATTAATACCACTGCCGTCCGCAACGTGTGTTAAATTATTGTAGACCATTATTCCTGATGCGACACCATACGAAGCATAGTTTATTAATACTGTAGATGTGCTTGGGTTTTCAACGTCGACAACAACATAACCATTAGCCCCTCTGCTCACAAATGCATAGTTTTTTGAAGCAAATACGTCATTTGCGAATCCGTTTACACTCGTCTGATAAGGAGTGCCAGGCAGCAATGGATTTGTAATATTTATGGTCTGAAGACCCGAAGCCCCGTCTGCTATAAAAGCATTATTCCCATCAATGTGAACAGCAACAGCAGTGCCTGGTGTATCCACTGTAGAAACTGGCAACACAGGGCTGTTTGGAGCTGAGATGTCTCCGATTACCATCCCTTTATCACCGGAAGCGAAATAAGCGTATCTGTCCTTTATATCAATGCCCTTAAGTTCATAACCTGGAAGGCTGAAACTCAAAGGCTGAGAAGGATTGACAGGATCTCGAGCGTCAACAACTGCAAGCCCGGATGTCCCATCAGCAATATAAACATAGCCATCTTTTACGGCAAGATCATAAGCAAAGCCCTGCGTGTCAACTCTTACGGGGTTTCCTGGAAGTCTCGGATTTCCAATGTAAACAATGTAAAGTCCGCCATCGCCTGCAGAAATATATGAAAAATCATTTGATACTTTTATACCTGTTGGAGCAGAAGAGAGAGGCTGGACAGCTTCAAGTGTTACCGAGTCCGTTGCCGTTACATCAAAAATATAAAGGGCAGGAGCTTTCCCTTCGGAAACCATGAAAGAAAAGGTTCTGTTCTCAAATTTATTCAGAGTTGTATTTTCAACCTGGAATTCGGCTATATCCAGAGCTTTCCCGTTTATCAGTGATTGAGGAGCCAATCCTGTATCTGACGGCACTTCGGGATTCGATATATCATAAGCCTTTAACCCCTGTTTTAGGCTTGCAAAATACAGGGAACTGCCAATCGTAAAAACGGAATAAGTCCCTGCTGTGTTGTCAGATATGCTTGTCTTGATTGCGTAAGTTTCAAGTCCTGACGTTGTCAATCCCGTCGAATTCACAACATCGACAATTCTTACACCTTTATCATTATCCGCAACAAAGGCATAATTACCATGAAGAGAAAGTCCTCTTCCCATGGAAAGAGTATCACACCTTCCAATATTCTTGATTTCCTTGACATTGGTGGTTTCAGTGTCTGTCGGTTGAGGATTAACAATAATCTGATACTTTACGACCGCAGCCTGGGAAGAAGATGTATTCGGGCCTGCGACAAAGCAGTAAAGCTTGTCAGAATAAACAGCCACGGCCAGATCCTTGACGACCGAAATGCTGTTGTAATAAAAGTCCCTGAGATCTTTGGATACTGGTTTAAGAATCTTTCCTGGATTTGTGGCGTCAAAAATTCTCAGGCCATAATAGCTGTCAAGCACAAAAACATAAAGTTTCCCGCCATAATAATATGAGTCAACATTAATATATCCGCCGGTTGTTTTGGATTCATAAGGGCTGTCCTGTCTGTAAAAACCGTATTCAAAAGGCAAAGAAGGATCAGTCACATCGTAAACCCTCATTCCAAAATTTTTATCTGCGAGGAATACAAATTTGCGACCAGCAGTTGTTCCAGTCCCGGCAGTGTATTTTAAAGCGTATGCATTTATCTGCTTTATTTCTACGCCCATTACATAACCTGGATTATTTGAGTTTTCCTTGATAGTTGAAATAGTTTTGGGATTAGCAGGGTCAGAGACATCAATTGTAACAAAGCCTCCTTCTCCACCTGCTACATGAAGAACTTTAAGATCCTCATCATAGGCTACGCCTTTAATCCCGCTCTTTGTGGATAGTCTGATATGGCCCCTATAGGTCATATCAAGATCATATATCCCGACAACGTCTCCTGTGCCGAAAAAAACTATTTCTCTGGTATTATCCACTGCAATCGCCCGGGGATTGTCAAATCCTGGCCAGATCCCCACATTTTTTACTTCTAATTCTGCTGCTCCTGTTGCTGAGCCAGAAATAAATATAAAAAACACCGCAAGAAAACCAATGATCCTTCGCATAATAATTCCCTGACTTTAATATTAGTACATGTTCTAACTTAAGTAGGTCGGGTTAGAGCGCCCTTTGCTCGTAACCCAACATAAAGCTTTGTCAAACGTCGGATTATACGATATTTATAGATAAAGCATATATCCATAATCCGACCTACGATTACCCTATTTCAACAATATCCGAAAGTGTCTGAAAAATGCTGATCCGGATCAAGTCCGGCATGGCTCTGAAGCCCTTTTATGACTTTTTGAGAGATCACCAAGTATCTTCCAAATTCTTTGATAAAGACCAATTAATAAAAAAACAATGGTACCAGATAAATAAAAATTTCGGGCCCGCATTGAGCGAACCCGAAATTTATAACCAGAAAACTTTCTGACAAAAAAAGTAAAATAGCTCATCAAATCGTCACAACACAAATTTCAAAATTTTATGCTTGCGGAGATGCCATAAGAACTCTCGTCTCCTGTCCTCGCATCTAAATTAATGGAACCTTTGTCAAAGATGCTAAAGCTTGCGCCATATACCCAGCCCATATTTTTTTGAGTGTCTACGCTTTCATCATATACGGTACTGACGGTATAACCTGATGAAATCTCGTTATCCTGAAGAGCATAAGTCTCCCGTCCGATGGTATTGGAAACCCTGAATCCAAAATAAGGATTAAAATAATCAATTGTTATACCAGCAATAAGAGCAAGCTGGTATTCGTTCAGATATGTTTTATAAAACTTGGTTCCTTCTTCAATCCAGTCAGTCCTGAAGCTTATCTGCCTATAACGAGCATCAAATCCGAATTTTACCCTCTCAATGAATTCCTTGTATGATTTATCATATATAGTACCAGCTATTCCACCACCAAAGATTAGACTCTCGTCAGGCTCAAATTGTTCATTTACAGAAAGAGTTTTGACAGGCATTGAAGTATCGGAATATTTATAATTGAATGTCACATCCGCCCTGCCAATCAAGCCATAAAATAATATCCTGTCCCAGAGTTTAACACCTGCCATTGCCTCAATGGAAGTATAGTCAAGCTTGGATGAACGTTTTTTCTCATAATGTCGTTCTTCCTTGTTTGTATCATCCGGCTTGACAGCAACAAATCGTTCTATCTGTTCCGGAAATTTGTAAGACTGGTCCTGCACGAGAATTGAAAAGACAGGAGAAAACATTGAGTCATAGCTGAGCACGCCTTCACCCCATATACCAGGATCGGAAGTACTGAAAGCAGGAGCGGAAAAAGCTGACTTAGTGAATATCAGGATGAATAGAAACAGAAGTGTATAAATTTTGCGGTACAATTAATTGCTCCTCAATATCTGCTGAGAACTATTTAGAATTTAACGGATAGATAATATAAGATCAGCAACTTATCATTCCTGGAGATCATAATCAATTAAATATCGTATCTACAAAAGTAAAAGAATACGAAGGTAAAGAACGCAGGGAGATTATAATATAACAGGCATATACTTTTTTCTATATATAGGCTGGTATATTACAAAACAATAACTCAACATCTTTGCAGCGCAGCCTAATAATAATAAATTTCTAACTGAATTAGCATATTTTTACTAATAAGGCGGCAGCAAACTTATGCTGCCGCCTTATTGCAAAAAGGAGGTAAAAGGGTAGGCACACGGCCCACCCTTTTTATTAAGGATGAGCTGTGATTCTTATGTTTCCGGATATTTCAGCACGGAATCCCTCAACTGTTATACTTCCAAAGCTCTTGCCCTGACCAGGTGCATCACCAACTGTTATGGAACCAATATTGAGCTTTTCCATCTCAACAACAACTCCATTCATGGAAACATTAAGACCGGTCAGCATGGTGTTTCTGTAACGATCCATTTCAGTTGTTACTGTTGTGGATACTGGATTGATAGCTGTAACGCTGCCCTTGAACTCGATATTATTCAGGCTAAGGAAAGCGCCTCTGCCATCAGTACCATCTTCATCACCATAGGCAAGAGTCTTTACATGAGTATTAAAATCCACTCTGTCCTGCATTGTTGCCACTATTCCAGCCTGGGCAGTTGCATTGCGCATCTGATCTTCAGTCATACTGGTAAGAGCTGAAGCAAGACTTGGGAGGGATACCATACCGATAATAACCATTATTATATTAAGGAAACTAAGCTTTCTCATAAGGATGCTCCTTTCTGAGAGGGTATCCGACCCTACAGGCAACCCGGCTATCCGTCCTTGATAAACGGACCCGCAGCTTTCCGTCCCAGGATTACTCCTGGTTTGGCTCATGGAGGCGACCCGGCTATCCCCAACCCTAAAATTGTGGACCCGTGGCTTTCCGTCCCAGGATTACTCCTGGTTTGGCGGATAAACTCATCTGATAATTGTGTTTTCAGGTAACCCGACTATCCCCGACCCTTCATAATCGTGGACCCGCAGCTTTCCGTCCCAGGATTACTCCTGGTTTGGCATTGTTTCTGTACATATCAGGTAGCTCGGCTGTCCGCATGATACGGACCCGTGGCTTTCCGTCCCAGGATTGCTCCTGGTTTGGCGTTGTGTCTGTACTTATCAGTTAGCCCGGCTATCCGCATGATACGGACCCGTGGCTTTCCGTCCCAGGATTACTCCTGGTTTGGCGATGAGGTGGCTCGACTATCCATGACCCTAAAAATCATGGACCCGCAGCTTTCCGTCCCAGGATTGCTCCTGGTTTGGCATTGGATAATTAGCTTACTACCCTTTTACCCCGTGTGAATCTTTTAGCCTTATATAGGAATAAATTTCGTGGGTCGGATTAGAGCGACCGTTGATCAGCATCCAACTAAAAAAATGCAAAAGCTTGATTCGAAACCAATTAGAATAGCTAAAAAACTCACACGGAAACAATTTCAAAGAACACTGTTTTCCAAGATGATAGCTGCTTACACGAAAAAATTCAAGAAAACATATTGTAAATATTTTATATTGGGCAAAATACTGATGGACTTGCAAAAAGTCAAAAAAAACGCCTCGGCGTCATGCCGGACTTGATCCGGCATCTTTATATTTTCAATTATTTCTGGATTCCGGCCTTCGCCGGAATGACGAGAATTGGACTTTTGCGAATCCATCAATATTAGCGTCCAAATATCGAGTAGGGTGAAGCAGCTGATCAAGTCTGCTTCATCCCTCTCACAGAACCGTGCGTACGGGCCTCGTACACGGCTCTTGTTCATCCTTATCTCGTTGTAAAAAGAGGAAGCACTCCCGTTTGAATTTCATTCATCGCGAACAGTCCGATTTCTTCAAACCATTTGTTGGGCATTGCCCAGTGGCTGAGCTGACATGCCGAGTTCCGCCATGATGTCATTTTGATGCTCTGGAATTCGCCGTTATACCCCAGCTGCCTGAGCCGCCTGTGCAGTTTATTCGGTTT
>NZ_AUEY01000119.1 GCF_000426225.1 Desulforegula conservatrix Mb1Pa | reverse complement strand
TACCCTGCTCGCAGATCGATACGAACGTGGATCTGTCATGCTCACAAGTAATCTTCCCTTTTCCAAATGGGAGCAGATTTTCAAGGATCCCATGACTACCGCCGCTGCCATTGACAGACTTGTACATCATAGCATCATTCTTGAACTTAACTTGCCAAGCTACAGGCTGGAAAAGTCAAAACAGAAAATTAACGAGGAAAAAAGTGAGGAAAATGC
The DNA here is from genome assembly GCF_000426225.1 of Desulforegula conservatrix Mb1Pa. NCBI lineage: Bacteria > Pseudomonadati > Thermodesulfobacteriota > Desulfobacteria > Desulfobacterales > Desulforegulaceae > Desulforegula > Desulforegula conservatrix. The sequence goes on along the minus strand of NZ_AUEY01000119.1, from coordinate 5,925 downwards.
GCCTTAAATTAGGAAACTGGATCGGGAATTATAACTGTCGCTGACACGGAAAAATAATTGTCGTTGATCAGCCGTTACCTTTCCAGAGTCCTGCAAAATTCCACGATCTGTGGCTTCGATGAATTTGTTCAGGCGTGTTTCCCAATCCTGCATGGTCATAGGGATTTTACGAAGTGCCATATCTTCCGCAACATCCAGATAGGCTGAGACCAACCTCTGCAATTGCGCCATCTCATTTTCGGTCAAATAATTCTTTGCCACGCTTACATCGAATTTTTGAATCTTTCCTTCCGGAGCGTCTTTCCAGTTGGTCAACCCCATGTTTTGCTTCTGGTGGTTTGCCCGATCGACGATCACTTCTGCTGCGGTCTGGCCGTGAATGGCCCAATGCAGCTTATTCTGGACTGTTGCAAAGAATCGTTTGGTCGCTTGGGCTGTGACATCATAATCAATGGATGTGGCATAAATATCCGTAATCTTCTGATAGAATTTACGCTCGGAAAGCCGGATTTCCCGAATGCGTTCCAACTGCTCTTCAAAATATTTTTTACCGAGGACAGAGCCGTCATTCTTCAGACGCTCATCATCCATGGCATAACCTTTGATGGTGAACTCCTGAATAATGGTGGTCGCCCATTTACGGAACTGTACGGCTCGTTCCGAATTGACCTTATAACCAACGGCAATAATAGCCGAGAGATTGTAGTGATTCGTATTGTAGTTCTTGCCATCAGCGGCAGTTATCCGAAAATTTCGGATAACTGAATCTTCCTGTAATTCACTGTCAATGAAGATCTTTTTCAGATGATAGTTAACCGTTCTGACGTCAACATCATAAAGCGTGGCCATCATTTTCTGGGTCAGCCAGATATTCTCATCTGCATAAACCGCCTCAACGCCACCCTCGCCGTTTGCCGCTACAAAGGTCAGGTACTCAGCAGCCGATGAGCGGACAATAGAGGTTTTATTCTTGCCTAACTTCTGTAGTCCTTTTTTTTTATCCTGTTTCATTCTTTCCATCCCGGCTTTATCGAGAATCCTAAATTTCTTCTTTGAGAATCAGTTCTGAATTTTAGTAGATAAAAATGCTCGTTCACTTCTGCCCCTTATATTTAGACCAGAAGCTTCGTTTACGGCCATGCGCCTGATAAATCCGGGCTTTAAATGCTTCGTGATCACCAAAATCCCCCCATAGACCTATTTGAACAGCCAGCTTGTCCAGAGTTTCCAGGTAGTCAATACCATGTTGATAGGCCTTGGCATGCCCACGTTCAAGAATGGAATTCAGCAGACTCCGGTAGATTAGGCTGGCTGCGAGGTTCCTGCCTTCAGATTCCATCGAACCAGCTAAAGGAAGCAGGCTTAAATACAAGTCGCCGTTAAGCTGATCGGCTCTTTCCAGAATATATTTTTCAGCCTCATCAATTTTAGCTACTGAAATCAGGAATGAGGCGTCTGATGCACGCAAGCTGGGAAACGCAAGGATATGAGAGACCTCTTTTGAGAGAACTTCATCCAGTTTGTCTTTGCCGATAACGTCCAACAGATCCTGAAGAGTTTCCATAGAGTGATAAGACCTGAATTTTCGATATAAAAGTTCGGTCAGTTTCTCGTTATCTCCCAACTTTTTGTAAATCTCGAGCAGCAACTTATCCCGTTCATAATCCTTATAAGTTTCACCTTCAGGAATCTTAGAGAGCCACAAATAAGCTGTCTGAACATCGCCACTTTCCAGATAAACACGGGCAATATCGATGAAAGCAGCCGTTGACAGCTCTCCCCATGAGGCAATCCTGGTTTGTTCAAAAAGTTTGGCATCCTTGATCTGGCGGGCCAGTGATTCTATGAGCATCAAATGGTGTCGTTTTTTGTATTTATCCTCTTCTTTATCCGCCAACGACTGAAGTTCTTTGATCATGGATCGTATAACAGGTTCGGGCAGGCACTCGCTGGCACAATCAATAAGGGTATCCCGAACGCCATAATCATCCTTCAGGTTTAGCTTAAGTATGATATTTGCGACTTTTTCTTTGTCAGAGCAGCAGGAGGCGTATTCCACAAACAATTCTTTAGCATCATACCGGAATACGTCTCCGACATTTCCGCTGGAGTCGTCACAGTTTCCAAGCGTTCCTTTGTCAGTTTCAAAAAAAGCTGCAACAAGCTGGACTCCGGTAAGCGGCTCAGTAACACCGGCCTTCAAATTCTGGAGCAATGCCTTTAGTTCACATGCAAATACGGAAGCCCCACCCCAGCTAATGAAGCGTTTTGACCGTTTTAAAGCTGATATCTTTTTCTTAAATCGCTCTATATTTTCAGTGGGAGTTGCAAGCATACGTTCAAGCAGATCATCTGCTGCATCATACTGCTCGGCAAGTTCCAGCAAAGCATCCGCAAGGCTCTCTGCTCCCAATTCGATTAATTTCTGTTTGCGGTCGTTTGTCAAAGTGTAGATCCTCCTACCCAGGAAGGTGGCTCCGTGGCATAATTTTTCTTTCCGTTCACCCTTATTGCAGGTGTTCCTTCTGACACGAAATCGATTCTGAAATACTTGAGGTTGCGGAACTCTTTTATGTACAGACTGTTGATTCTCACTTCTGATTCACCTGAGCCTCCACAATCCTGATTTCGGCTTTCTCAGGCTCTTCTATCCAGTCATTGAGCTTTTTCTCTGGCTGTTTCTCTGGGGATATTCCGGTAATGCTCACAACTACGGATTGGGCTAATTGCTCCGCCACTTTGCGGGATTTTGCCAGTTGTTTCTGGAGGGTGTCGCAGAGGGATAAAAGGGATTGTGTTTTTTTGACTATACGTTTTTGTTCTTCAAGAGGCGGAAGTGCAATAGTTGACGAAAAAAGTTTATCTGTATCAAGTCGGCAGGTTCCATGACTTGATCTTTCCACTATTTTTAAATATCGCGATTTACATCCTTTGAGCAGCACCAAAGAAAATTTTGACATTTCAGGTAAATAAAGACGCAGTGCCTTCATATCCTGATTTATTGTAACGACCCTTTCAGTAATTGCTAAAGGAAAAGAGTGCGCGAGGATCATGCCTCTAAGAACCATTAACACTGAATTTGGAGGAATTAATTTTACGGAACTATTTGAAATAGCATCATTAGATATGTGATCTTGAGCATCATAAATATAATCAACTTTCATATCTTTAGGACTTATCCAAGGAATTGAACCAGACCAAAACGATTGATTAGATTTGCTTGGTGTACCACCACCTATCACATAACCTAAATCATTCAATCGACACCACTCCCACCCCGTAGGAACCTCAAAAGGCTTCTCATCATCCCGAATCTCAGGCAACGGGTTCTGTCTTTTAATCTCCCCCTTTTTAATCAGCTCCGCTTTTTCTTTGGCGATCTTTTTCAACAGCTCACTGGCGGGTTCGTCATCGGGATTCTGAGGAACGAGTTTTCCCATCACCGCATTCTGAAGGATGCACTTTTTCAAATCCTCAACATCCTCAGGGCTTTCAAAGAGCGTGGGCAGATTCTTTTCCACCCGTTTCCAGGCGACCTGCAACTCTTCGCCCCTCTGAGCATTGGCCAAGGCTTCAAGGGCTGAAATGCGGGTTTGTTTAACCAGATCTGACCGTTTCTGCTGCTGCGCTTCCAGCTGATCGCAGAGCGCCATGAGCTGATCCACTTTGGCAACGATTCGTTTTTGTTCTTCGAGGGGTGGGAGTGGGAGAATTAGACCTGGCATACTAAATAAATTAAGTTTGTTTGTATGACTTCCTCCAGCTTTAACCTTATCAAATTGTTGATACATCATTTGAGTATTTAGAGTGTACTCTAAATATAAAGGAAATATTTCCTTTTGAGGAAATTTTAGAAGTCCTAAACTTACGAAAATACTAAAAGGATCTTCTGTTTTTATTACAATACTCTTACCTAATGTCCCAATCCTACAGAACAAAATATCCCCTTTTTCAGGGTTACATCTTTTATTTATCTCTTGATGCTCAGAAAGAGAGATGAATTTGCAGTTTTCAAAGTCTAAGTATCCACTTGAAATATTTTTTATAGATAAAAATGGAATCCCGTTTTTCTGATACTTGGGTGTTTTGTGAACACCATCTGTTATTCCTGTACAAATGTCTCCTAAATGACACCAGCTCCAATTATCAGGAGTCGCAAAGGGTTTCTCTTCTTTCCGAATTTCAGGCAATGGTTTCTGTGGTTTTATTATCTTTTTGCGAACAAGCTCCGTCTTTTCCGCCTCAATACGCTTCAACAACTCACTCGCCGGTTCATCATCAGGATTCTGCTCCACCAACTTCCCCTGAACAGCCAATTGCAAAATCATCTCCCGCAATCTCTGCACCCCGCCGGGAGCATTGGCAATGGCTTCGTGCAGCTTCTTCTGCATCAGCTCTTTTTCAGGCAGTACAGTGAGATACTCTGCCACGTGAATGCCAGACTGATCCAGCTCCAGAAGTTCCACCAGTTCCTGTTTTTTACCGGCGCAAAGAATAATCCCCAAAGGAGCTTCTTCACCTGCTCGCCGTTCGTGTTTGCTCAGCCATCTCAGATAAAGCTCCATCTGACCTTTGTCCTGGGCTTTAAAATCACCAAGTTTTAGATCAATGACTATCAATCTGTTCAGATCACGATGATAAAAGAGCAGATCGATATAATAATCTTCATTGTCGATCTGAATCCTCTTCTGGCGAGCCATAAACGCAAAACCGCTCCCCAGTTCCAGCAGAAACTGTTCCATTTCCCGCAGAATGGCATCTTCGATGTCTTTTTCGTAATAACGGTCTTTAACACCCAGGAAATCAAGAAAATAAGGATCTTTAAAAATTAGATTGGGTGACAGTCTGTTTTCATCACGCAGTTTTTCCAGCTCATGAACAATCAACTCATCCGGCTTACGGGAAAGCGCTGTACGTTCATAGAGCATCGAGTCTATACGATCACGCAGGATACGGACACTCCAGCCGTCAATCCTGCACATCTCGGCATAAAAGTCTCTTTGGAGTTTATCTTTCAGCGGGATAAGTTCAATAAAATGTGACCAGCTTAATTTGTCCGACAGTGTCGCACATATTGAAGGATCAGGGAAATTGGTATTAAAAAGGCACATTCTGCTCAGTGCCGGACGACTGAAGCCTTTTCCATATTCATTTGTTAATTGTTCCGACAATGTCGCAACAATCTGCTCACCATATGCCGCACGTTCGCCCTTAAGAATCTCTTCATTGATTCGTTTGCCGATCTGCCAGTAAAGCATGGTCAGGGTTTTGTTGACAGCAACACTTACTTTGGAGCGGCCCTCTTCAATCAGCCCCCTGATTTCATCAATAAGTCTTGAGCAGGCGGGTTTTTCTTTTTTTACCAGGTCGTTAGTCATAGGTCTTCCCCTTCAAAGTGATGGGCAAAGGCCGCTGCCAGCTCCTGTTTCAAGTGCTCTTCGGTTTCTGCAATCTGACGGGAAATCTCTTTTAATTTCACCAGCAAAACATCCGGATCATGGATTTCCGCATCCGGTGAGTTGGGATTCTTAGCATCAAGGTTGTAAATGGGCCAGAATATGCGGTCTCCTGCGGACTGTTCATCTTTGGCTTTCTGACGAAGCTTGTCGGCCTGTTCTTTCAAATCCTGTTTTGTATCTCCGTTTGTCTCTTTGGCCTGACGCTCAAATAAGTGGTCGGTTTTGATTGGACAGATTTTCTGAAAATATAAGTGAAAATCCTATCAACAAATCCTTATATAATTTTGACCTCTGTGTCTCATATTTTTAATAAAAGCTTCAAGCGGCGATTGGAATTTCCAGACCTTCAAAATATGTTTTATCAGGCGTATTATTCTTAAAGCTCTGGTGAGGCCTTTTTGTGTTGTAGAACCTCAGATAATCGCCAATTTTGTGTCTCGCTTCTGACATGCTTCCATAGGCCTTC
>NZ_AUEY01000118.1 GCF_000426225.1 Desulforegula conservatrix Mb1Pa | reverse complement strand
AGTGGCCTTCCAATATTGCACTTTCTTTTTGTCTGGCCAAATCTCGAAATACATCTCCCAAATATTTCCTCAATTCTACATAAATAGTCTTTTTTCTATACTTTGGAATCCATACTACATGATACTTGCATTCCCAGGTACTATGGCTTAGGCTTTGTCTCTCGCTCATTGAAGTCTCCTTTAACTTGAACTTTAGGCGGTTCAGTTATTGGAGACTTCTTCTTATTCCAGGATCTGTCAAACTCTGTGAGTCCACCGGCAGAGCCGGGGGTTTACTTATGATTAATTAGGAAACTGGATCGGGAATTATAACTGTCGCTGACACGGAAAAATAATTGTCGTTGATCAGCTGAAGATAGAATTTACAGATGAAGAATCAACGGAATTATTATATCGGTACTGTACCAGGGCTCATTTTTCACCTTATGCATATCTGAAGCTACATTCAAAGTGAATATATACAAAAAAAGGCATACCCTTACTCAGGATATGCCTTACATAGACACAACAAGAACGAATCTACTTAGCTAAGTGAATCTCTCCTGAAGCTCAGCATAGGCAGGAGAAATTCCATGTTTGAACACAGTTGCGACAATACTTGCGAGTCTGTGGACATGGGCTTTTATTTCTTCTTTTGAACGTCCGGGATAATTTCTGAAAGTTATCAAAACCCCAAGAATTGAAGCAAAGAGAGTATGGGAGAAAAGTCTGACTGAGCCTTCAAATCCAGCTATGTGAAGAACATCATCAATTTTGTCTATGAATGATTTCTGAACGAGATTGAATCGTTTGAGCAGATATCCTGGCATCTCTCCTTTAATCATTAAAAAGCTCATCATCTGGAAAGTTGCCTCATTATCCATAAGGTGATCTACAACAGCATTGGAAAACTCGAATATGATATCAGGATCTTTGCCCTTGATACTTGAAAGTCTTCTTTCAAGCCTGGTTTTAAATTCATCTCCAACAACTACAAGATCCTGGATAAAGGCCTCTATGAATAGTTCTTCCTGGCTTGGGAAATATCTGTAAATAGATGCGGGAGATACGCCTGCCGCGGCAGCAATATCCCGCATGCCTATTTCATCGAATGGTTTTCTTTTAAAAAGCTCAAGCGCAGCTTCCATGATAAGAGCTCTTCTGACTTCCCTCTCGTCTTCCTTGAGCTGCATGAATAAAGATTTTTCTACCACTTGAAAAGGACTCCGTTCCATAACCCAAAAAAATTAACAGCTTTGAATATCAATCTTCAGTAGTCACATGTTTACTACTCTTAACCGCATTACTACAAAAACACACCAAGCTTAAACAAAATAATTATTTTTTTCAATAACGATGCAACAAAAAATTAATAAAATATTAATAAATCTGACCATACCTTAAGCATATAAACTCCGCGCTTGCCATTATTTTATTGGTATCTTCCTTTTAGAATCGGCGTTATATTAATTCTTGCGGCGCAAAAGAATAAAGCCAACCATACAGACAGGACTGAAATGGCTGGCTCTAAAATATGAAAAAAACCCTTAATCACACATCGAAAAAACTATCACCGAACCGTCTGAATCAATATTTATGTTTGAACCGTCCGGGAACGTACCTTTAATTATCTCGATTGAAAGCTGGTTTTCTATAAGTCTCTGGATAGCCCTTTTAAGAGGTCTTGCCCCATAAACAGGATCATATCCCTTGGCAGCAATAAGCTTCCTGGCGGAATCAGTAATTACGAAGCTTATCCTTCTCTCTTCAAGACGTTTTGCAAGCCTTGACAGCTGAATATCGACTATTTTTGCAATCTGTCCCTCGTCAAGGTTTCTGAATATTATTGTTTCATCTATTCTGTTCAGGAATTCAGGCCTGAAACTTCTTCTAAGAATATCTAAAACAGCGTCCTCCATACCTGGATCATCTTTTCCGGAATATTCCTGTATAATCTGACTTCCTATATTTGACGTCATTATTATCAGGGTATTTCTGAAATCAACTGTCTTGCCTTGGCCATCAGTAAGCCTGCCGTCCTCAAGAATCTGTAGAAGCACATTAAATACATCAGGATGGGCTTTTTCTATCTCGTCAAATAGAATAACTGAATAAGGACGCCTTCTAATGGCTTCTGTCAGATATCCACCTTCTTCGTATCCTACATATCCAGGAGGAGCTCCTATCAGACGGGACACAGCATGCTTTTCCATGTATTCGGACATATCAACCCGAACCATGGCCTGCTCGCTGTCAAAAAGAAATTCAGCGAGTGCTTTGGCAAGTTCTGTCTTTCCAACGCCTGTGGGCCCCATAAAAATAAAAGATCCTATAGGTCTATTCGGATCCTGAAGACCTGATCTCGCCCTTCTTACAGCGTTTGAAACAGCTTCAACTGCTTCATCCTGGCCTATGACTCTGGTTCTGAGGCGTTCTTCCATCTGAATAAGCCGTTCTGTCTCACCTTCAAGCATCTTGCTTACTGGAATGCCTGTCCATCTTGAAACAACCTCGGCCACATCATCACTGTCAACTTCTTCTTTGAGCATCTTTTTTTCAGCCTGAAGCAAGTTCAATTTTTCATTTGCCTGCTGAAGCTTCTGATTGAGTTCAGTTGTCCTGCCATAACGGATTTCAGCCACTTTGGCGAGGTCGCCTTCTCTCTGGGCTTTTTGTTCGTCCACTCCGAGTTTTTCTATCTCTTCCTTGATATTCCTGATTTCCTGGATGTAATCCTTCTCATTCATCCAGTGCGCCTTCATGGAGTTCAAAATCTCTTTCTGGGAAGCGATGTCAGCCTCGATTTTCCCGCGCCTTTCCACTGACTGAACATCTGTTTCCTTTTTCAGCGCCTCTTTTTCAATCTCCATTTTCAAAACACGCCTTTCAATCTCATCAATTTCAGAAGGCATGCTGTCTATTTCTATCCTCAGCATTGACGCGCATTCGTCTATCAGATCAATGGCCTTATCAGGCAGAAACCTGTCCGCGATATATCTGTTTGAAAGAACAGCAGCTGAAACGAGGGCCGAATCCTTAATTCTTACGCCATGATGAACTTCATATTTTTCCTTGAGTCCCCTTAGGATTGAAATTGTGTCCTCAACAGAGGGCTCGTTCGTAAAAACAGGCTGGAATCTGCGTTCCAGAGCCGCGTCTTTTTCAATATATTTCCTGAATTCATTAAGGGTAGTCGCACCTATACACCTCAGAGATCCACGGGCAAGGGCAGGTTTCAGAAGATTTGAAGCATCCATTGATCCTTCCGCAGCTCCGGCTCCGACAACGGTGTGAAGCTCGTCAATGAAAAGAACGACATCGCCCTCGGACTGTTCAACTTCCTTTACCACTGCCTTTAGTCTGTCCTCAAACTCCCCCCTGAATTTTGCGCCAGCAATGAGAGCCCCCATATCAAGGGAAAGAACTCTGCGGTTTTTGAGCATTTCAGGAACGTCGCCCTCGGTAATTCTCTGGGCAAGACCTTCTACAATGGCTGTTTTGCCAACCCCAGGCTCGCCTATCAGAACAGGATTATTCTTTCTTCTTCTGGACAAGACCTGAACCACACGCCTAATTTCGTCGTCCCTGCCTATCACAGGATCAAGCTTTCCAGCTTTTGCAAGGGCAGTAAGATCCCTGCTGTATTTTTCAAGCGCCTGATATTTTTCTTCAGGATTCTGGTCGGTTATTCTCTGACTTCCCCTTATTTCAATGAGAGCCTTGAGAACCGAATCCCTGTTAATACCAAACTTTTTCAAAACATTGGCAGCGTCATCATTTTTTGCTTCACACATTGCAAGAATAATATGTTCAATGCTTATATAGTCATCCTTCATGGCTGATGCTTCTGTGAAAGACTTTTCAAGAACTGATTTAAGCTGGGATGAAATATATGCATCAAAACTACTGCCCGTTATTTTAGGCAATTTTTCAATGGCATTCAGAGCATCATTTTTGATATTTTCAGTCTGAACGCCAAGTTTTCTAAAAAGAGATACAGCTATTCCCTGATTGTCCGAGAGCATGGATAAAAGCAGATGAATAGTCTCTATCTGCTGCTGTTTTTTAGCGGTTGCAAGTGAATGCGCTTCCTGAATGAGTTCCTGGGACTTTATTGTAAATTTGTCAAAACGCATTTATTCCTCCGTTTTTGCTGCTTATTTATACTGATATTCACTTCTGTTTATGAAGTATATCAAGACATTCTGGATGTTAAAGTAAACACTGCAGCATACAAGTCAAATGGATATGTCAATTGAATACGTCAATGGATTTCTGGATTAGGGACAGATCAAGATTGATGGACTCGCAAAAAGTCAAAAACGGGCGGTGTCGTCATGCCAGATTTAATCCGGCATCTTTGTATTATCAGATACTTCTGAATTCAGGCCAGAGCCGGAATGACGGGAATCGAACTTTTTGCGACTTTGTCAAGATTTATGAAGCCATTACTCTGCGGTATACTTTTCCCCCTTCACAGGAAAAGCTATGATACCTTCACTTGTTTTGAATCTGATTTTTTGGGATTCCAGATTTTTTCCATCAACTGGTGAGGTAACAGCAAAATGAAGGTGGGGGCCGCTTGAAAAACCTGTATTGCCTGAAATTGCTATTGGAGAGCCTGCTTTTACCGTGTCACCAACCTTAACGAGGGACCCTTTTTTTTTAAGATGCCAGTATTCGCCGAGGGTTTTGTCTGAATGTTCAATTATAATATAATTGCCGTAATCAGCATAATCTTTTGAAGGGCCTGACAAATCGGATTCATCATAAATATCCACGATCGTTCCTCCCCTTGCGGCACAAACTATTGTCCCTTCAGGAAGGCCGAAATCCACGGCATAATAATTCTCTTTTCTGTGTGAAAATGAGCCGTTAAATCCCTGAACAATCTCGAATGACTCACCTGGGCCGTATGGCAGATTGTAAATATGAGAATTATCATGTTTTGCTTTATAGCTGCCCCTTAAAATCCAGTATTTGTAGCTGTATCTGAAAGAACTACCTTTTTGATATGAAAGTTTTGCAATGTAGGTTTCTCTAAGGGCTGGACAGACAATTGTGACAGGAAACCCGGATTCGGCTGAGAGATTCTCCATCATTGGAAAATCAAAGGTTAAAGTTTGATCATAGCTTTTAAAATTTCTTAGATAAAAAGAGACCTCGCCATTCCCCTGCTCTGATCTTATGCACATCCTGTCCTTAAGGCAATCTGTCTGGGTTTCAGCCATGCAGAATGTTGGTGACAAGCAGAAAATCAAGGGCAAAAAAAATGACGAAGCCGCAAAAAGTCCGATTCCAGTCATTCCTGCGAAGGCCTTAATCCAGGAGTATCTGAAAATACTGGATACCAGATCAAGTCCGGCATGACACCAATTCCCTTTTTTGACTTGTTGCGAGACCATTAAAATTGATGTGATAGAAGTAAAAGTATTAATCACTGCCATCATCAGACACACCAGAGTACTTATAAATTATTGTTTTGACTTCCTCTGGAATCTCAAGTTTCTGATAATCAAAATCAGAAACGCATCCTGCAATTAGGGCAACCTTTTCCCTGAGCGTTTTTTTCTTATCAAGAATAAAAAGCTGTTTCCCCCTGACCTTGCATAAGCCGCTTTTAACTCGGATACCAGGTACATGAAGATTCTTTTCCTTTACTTCAACTCCAAGTTTTGAGGCGACCTCTTTTATGACAGTATATTGCTGTTCTGGGTTCATCAATGATTCTTTATTTTATAATTTCTTCAAAAATAATAACATTCTCCCTGTCAATACCTGCATTTTCTTAATTTTTCCTTATTTTTCTTGAAATTCCAGAATCAGGCTTTAATATATAGTAAACAAAAACCCGGTATGTCCGGCTTATTTTTCAGGAGGTTATAATGGAAACTGTAAGAACCAGTCAACAAGTTAGGGCTTTATCAGGAACTTTCATACAGAGCGTATATATGTGGATGGCAATAGGCCTTGGCCTGACAGGTCTTATCTCATACTACACAGCAACAAACGAGGCGGCCATCAGATTTCTTTTCGGAACGCCTATGCTGCTCATGGGACTTTGCATTGCGGAACTGGCTATGGTTGTTTTCCTGAGCGTTAGAATACAAAAAATGAGCGCAACGACAGCCACGGCAGTTTTTCTGGCGTATGCAGCGCTTAATGGCATAACAATTTCAGGTATATTCCTGATGTATACCATGTCGTCCATTGCGTCCACTTTCTTTGCCGCTGCCGGAGCATTCCTGGCAATGACTATCTATGGAATGACAACAAAAAAAGATCTTACTTCCTGGGGCAGTTTCCTTTTTATGGGCCTGATCGGGATGGTAATAGCGTCAATCGTAAATATGTTCTTACAAAGCGGACCAATGGGAATGATAATTTCATACGTTGGAGTTCTTGTTTTCACAGGACTTACAGCCTATGACACCCAGAAAATCAAAGAAATGGCAATGACCCAGCCTGACGATATAGGCGCGTCTGCAATCAGAAAGGCGTCCATACTTGGTGCGCTTACGCTTTACCTTGATTTTATAAACCTTTTCCTTTTGCTCCTCAGAATCATGGGAGACAGGGATTAAATGATCAGGTACAAATAGCTTTTAGTTGGTTTTTTGCGGGGGATTCCAAAAGAATCCCCCTTTTTGTTTGCCCGGCAAAGCCGTGCCCCCGTCTGTTTGAAAGAAAGCAGAGATACCCCGTCCGAGGGGAAATCAATCCGAATCGCAAGGGCGCTACTGGTAACGGTAGGGTTTGAAGGAAGCGACAGGAAGAGAATGGTACATAGCGAAAGCGAACCTGATACGGCTCGTGCAGAGGGT